>JAWXUN010000034.1:0-10941 GCA_044426425.1 Clostridia bacterium
CTCAAAATTGGAAATATAGCATTATTAAATATTCAATCGAATTTGTTTTATAAAAATAAAAAATCCTAAGTATTTCTACTTAGGACTTATGGCTCCCCCTGTTGGACTTGAACCAACGACCCTGCGGTTAACAGCCGCATGCTCTACCAGCTGAGCTAAGGAGGAATATTTAATTTACTATGTTATTATACTAATAAATTTTGCATTTGTCAATGGTATTTTTAATAATTTTTGAAATTTTTTTCTAAAATTATTTTGTTGTAATATCGCTAGTTAGTGCGTTTGTGCATTTGATTAAATCCTTTGGGTTTATTTCTATTTGAGTTCCAATTTTTCCGCCACTGACATAGACTGTTTCTAGCGAAAGAGCGGTAATGTGAAAAATTGTTTTGTATTGTTTTTTCATGCCGATTGGACTGCAACCACCTCTGATATAGCCCGTGACTTTGTTGATATCTGCAACGGCAATCATCGCAACGCTTTTTACATTTGCAGATTTTGCAGCTAGTTTTAGGTCAAGTTCGTGGTCTACTGGTATGACAAAGACATAGAAATTTTTGTCTGCTCCTTGTGTGACAAGGGTTTTGAAGAGTTTTTGTGGGTCTTGCCCAAGTTTTTCGGCAACGCTGAGTCCGTCCACTCCGCCCTCGTGTGAATACTCGTGAGTTTGATATGGAATTTTTTTCTTATCCAAAATTCTCATCGCATTAGTTTTTACCACAATAAATCCTCCTCTGCATTTTTTCCTTGGTACGAATTTCTTCTTGCTAGTTCTTTGTCTATTTCGTTTATTACAACAAATTTTTTCAAACTCCACAGTGGTGCAACCAAGTCTTCTTTTGAGCCGTCACCTGTTAATCTTTGGACGATTATTTTTGGAGGTAGGAGTTCTAGCTGGTCGCAAACTATCTCAACATATTTTTCTAAAGTCAGTGTTTCGAACTCATTATTTTCGTATTGCTCTGCGATTTTTGTTCCTTTTAATATGTGTAAGAGATGGATTTTTATATTATGCGGTTTGAGTCTTGCGACTTCTTTGACTGTTTCAAGCATCATTTCTTTTGTTTCGAGAGGCAAGCCGTTTATTATGTGCACACCGATATTTATATTAGCTTTTTTTAGTTTGTTGTAGCCGTCCAAAAACTCTTTGTATGTGTGGCATCTGTTGATTTTTTCGCCAGTTGTATCAAAAATTGTTTGCAAGCCGAGTTCTACTACAAGATAAGTTCTTTCGTTAAGTTCTTTTAAATACTCCACAACTTCGTCTGCTAGTGCGTCTGCCCTTGTTGCAATGTAAATTCCGACAACATCTTTTTGTGTCAATACTGGTTCATAAACCGACTTTAAATATTCAACTTTTGCATAAGTGTTTGTAAATGCTTGAAAATAGGGGAGATAGAAAGTATCTTTCCACTTTGTGTTCATTTTTTCTTTTACATTATTAAACTGTGTGACTATGTCGAGTCGTCTGTCGCCAGCAAAGTCGCCACTGCCCTCGCCAGAGCAATATGTGCAACCACCTCTGCCTTTTGTGCCGTCTATATTTGGGCAGGTAAAACCGCCGTCAAGAGAAATCTTGGCGACTTTTTTACCGAATGTTGTTTTTAAGTGATAATCAAAAGTGTGAAACCTACGATTATTGAGCGAATAAGGAAATGGATTGTACATGAAATCTCCAAAATTAATTATTAATTGCGAACTATTAAGACATTGGGCAGTTGTGTAGTTCTATAAAATCGTCTAACATCTTACGCATTTTGTCTAGTTGTTCTTTGTATGTTGGGTCATTAACCAAATTGTTTGTTTCTAGTGGGTCTTTGTCAATCGCCCACATCTCTTCGATTATTGGCTCGCAAAGGTGATATCTTATATATTTATACTCTTTTGTTCTTACGTATTTTGAGTGAATTGATTGGTATTTTTCTGGGTGAGGGTGGTCGGCTTTTGAAGCATAGTTGTCGTTGAAATCGTTCTCGCCATAGACAGCGTCCACAATTTCGTCTTTTTCGCCTGTGATAAGTGGGACAAAACTTGTACCATACATACTATCTGTTTTTTCGATGCCAGCATACTCAAGAATAGTTGGGCAAATATCAACGTGAGAAATAAGTCCGTCAATCCATCTGTCTTGTTTTTCTGTGTCCATTCTTGGGTCAAAAACTATCATAGGTGCATGAATTGACTCCTCATATAAAAGCTCTTTGCCACCAATTTGTTTTGAACCACAGAAAAAACCATTATCAGAAGTATATATAATAATTGTGTTGTTATCAAGTTCTAGTTCTTTTAATTTCTCACGAATTTTTCCAACGGACTCGTCAACGCCCGAGATAAGTGCATAGTAATTTCTGAAATCGTTTTGAAAATGCACGTCCTCTTTCCAAGGAACTTGGCAACCCCAAGATGGACGATAATTTTCCATGCCCCAATATTCAGAGGCATTTCTGCTGTGTGTTCTTACGACTTCTGGGAGTTTTTCAAAGTATTCTGGACAATCGTTAGCCATTCTTTCGATTGTCATATCAGCGTAGTAATCCGCCCATTTTTTTTGTGGGTCAAAAGGTCTGTGAGGAGCTTTGTAGCTGATTGAGAGCACAAAAGATTGGTCTTTTTCTTTTGCTTTTTCCAAAAAGTCGCAAGCTTGGTATGTGTTTAAATCGGTTAAATGCTCGGCATTATAGATATTCTCTTCGCCGTTGAAAAGTTTTTTGTCCGCATCAGGGCGATATTTACCTTGTTGAATAAATCCGTGCCATACATCAAATTGGTCTTTTGGCAGTGCATCTTCTCTTGCATCAATTGGATTGGATTTTAGATAATATGGGTCTTCTGCTGGGCTATCTGGGTGAATTTTGTGCTCTGCATTGTGGATTTTTTCTTCTGTTACAGAAAAACCAAATTTTCCGATAAAGCCAGAATAATATCCATTTTTTCTGAGCAAAACTGGATAACTCTCTTGGTATTCAGCGTTTGTGACGGTGTAATCTGTTGGAACATCAAAACCACAATGGTGTTGACCTATGTATTTTCCGAGTTGAATAGATGCACGACTTGGCATACAAATTGGTGCAATGTGAAATGCGTTAGAAAATTTCACTCCGTCCTTAGCCAAGCTATCAAGGCAAGGTGTATACACTTGTTTGCTACCCATAAAACCCATTGTGTCGTAGCGTTGGTCGTCTGTTAACATAAAGATTATGTTTGGTTTGCTTTTCATTTTATTCCTCCTAAAAAAACTATATTTTTGTTAATTTTGCAAAATTTGCTCCTAGCATTTTTGTGCCTACTTCAAAGGCTACTTCCAAAAGAGTGTCGTTGCCCATTGGCCTTGTTGAGAGGATAAGCCCCTGCCCAAATGTGTTGTGCTTAACTGTGTCGCCTGTTTTGAATGTTTCTGTATTTTTCTCAAAGTTTGACGGCTTTTTATTTGCACTAAAACTTGGCATTTGCGAACTTGCCTTGCCATAGCTAATTGGATTTGATGTTTGAGGGAATGAAAATTGCACTTCGTTTTCGTTCTTTGTTGTGATATCGTCAGGAATTTCTCGGACGAAACGAGAAGAACGGTTGCGTGAGGTTGAGCCAAAAATCATTCTTGTTTTTGTGTTGTATATATACAAATTTTCTCTTGCCCTTGTTATTGCAACATAGGCAAGACGTCTTTCTTCTTCAATTTCTTCTGAATTATAAATTGCGGATGCCCCAGGGAAAACATTCTCCTCCCAGCCAGGGAGAAATACAACAGGAAACTCCAAGCCCTTTGAAGAATGGATAGTCATAAGAGTTACGGCATCTACCTCTTTGTCGTAGTTATCAATGTCTGCGATAAGCGAAATTTCTTCTAAAAATTCTGACAAAGACGGCTCTCTTTCTTGCTCTATACATTCTTTTTCGTATCTTTGGATATTAGAGGAGAACTCTAGGATATTTTCTTCTCTGCCTTCTGCTTTTTCTGGGTCTTTTTCTTTTAGCTTTGGCAAATACTCGCTTAACTCTAGCACTTTTAGGTATAAATCATTGATAGAGTTTTCTGTGTTTTGCGAAAAATCAATCAATTCGTTTATGATAGAGCCAAAAGTCTTTAGTTTTTTTGATGATTTAGAGAGAATAGGGAAGTCCTCGCACGAGTTTATTACAGAAAGATAATTCATTGAAAGTTGCGACGAAACTTCGTCCAAATTTTCGATTGACTTTGCACCAATTCCTCTTGTTGGTGTGTTGATAATTCTTCTGAAACGCACAGAGTCCTCAGGGTTGTTGATAACGTGAAGATAAGATAGTACATCTTTTATTTCTGCCCTGTCATAGAACCTTGTTCCGCCCAAGATTTTGTGAGGAATACCTTGTTTTGCAAACATTCTTTCAAATGTAAGGGATTGAGAGTTCATTCTATATAAGATTGCACAGTCAGAAAAATTTTTGCCATTGCCAACAAGTTTTAGGATTTCGTCAGAAATTTTCTCTGCCTCGTCTTGCTCATTAAAAGAAGTATAAACTGTTATAAGCTCGCCCTCACCCTCTTTTGTCCAGAGGTTTTTGCCTTTTCTTTGGCTGTTGTTAGCGATTAATTCGTTAGCGGCTTTTAGAATATTTCCTGTTGAGCGATAGTTTTGCTCTAGTCTTATAGTAATTGCGTTGTCAAAATTCTCTTCAAAATTTAAGATGTTTTCAATCGTAGCACCTCTGAATTTATAGATACTTTGGTCGTCGTCGCCAACAACGCAGATGTTTTGTTTTTTGTCGGCAAGCAGTTTGATAAATTGATATTGAGCTTGGTTTGTGTCTTGGTACTCGTCCACCATAATATGCTCAAAACGGTTTTGGTAGTAGTCCAAAACATCTGGATTTTCTTTTAAGAGTTTAACAGTATTTACGATTAAATCGTCAAAATCCATTGCATCTGCTCTTTTGAGTTCTTGTTGATATTCTCGATAAAGCTTGCCAATCATTTGTAGGCGATAGTCTGAGCGAGCGTTTTCTATGTACTCGTTTGCATCAATTAGGCTGTCCTTAGCCTTAGAAATTTCTGAAAGAACAACTTTTACAGGCATATTTTTTTCGTTTATGTCAAGTGTTTTTAGGCATCTTTTCATAACAGCTTTGCTGTCAGAAGTATCATAAATCGTAAAACTTTTGTTATAGCCGAGTCTGTCAGCGTCTTTTCTTAACATTCTGGCACAGCTAGAGTGAAAGGTTGATGCCCAAACATCTTCGCCCTCTGTTCCAAGCATTGCGACAAGTCGTTCTTTTAGCTCTTTTGCTGCTTTGTTGGTAAAAGTTATCGCCATAACTTTCCACGGAAAAACCTGTCTAACAGCCATTCGTCTTGCTGTTTGTTCGGACAAGTTTTTGTCGTTTAGGTAGTCTTGCATATTATCTATATCAGATTGTTCAAGCTGAGTGTTTATATAATCGCTTGTGTAGGCACAGCCAAATTTGATTAGGTTAGCAATTCGGTTAACAACAACGGTTGTCTTGCCACTGCCAGCACCCGCCAAGATGAGCAGTGCACCATCTGTTTTGAAAATGGCTTGTTTTTGTACATCGTTCATTCTTATAAAAAATTTATTTAAAACTTTTTTTCTAAGTTCGATAATTTCATTTTTTTGCATATTGACCTCTTTGCATAAAGTTTTTTTGTTAGTTTAATTTTATCATATTACAGAAAATTTGTCAATTTAAAGAAGTAAAGTATTTTTGTATTGGCAATTGTGAATTTTATAAAAACGGTTGATTTTTAAAGTTTAATTTGGTATAATTGTTAGGTAAGGAAAATTTTTCCAGCAAAAAAACAAATAAAAGACTTTTTATAATGATAATTGGGGGTATTTATGAAAGTTTTGTACGTAGATGACGAACGGAGTGCCCATATTAACTTTAGCAGTGTTGTTGAACAGAGAAAAGATGTAAGTTTTGTTAAATATTGTTTTGATTATAATTCAGCTTTAGATTACGCTAGAGAAAACAAAATTGACTGTGCATTTTTAGATGTTTCTTTAGGTATGACTATTTCAGAGTCAGATGAAAATGGTATTAAGTTGGCACAAGAACTTTGTTCGCTCCAGCCCAAAATTGAAATAGCTTTTGTAACAGGATATAGTGAATATACCAAAGAGGCATACAAAGTTGGTGGGCGAGCGTATATAGAAAAACCTTATGACGATGATGAGATTGACCGAGTTGTAACGATGATGAAAAAGTTGGTTAACCCAAGCGAAAAAGACTTGACAGAAGCGTTTGACAAAAATATACATATATTCGCAAAAACTTTTGGAAATTTCGATTTGATAATTGACGGTGTTTCTGTACATTTTAAAAATGCTAAAGCAAAAGAACTTTTGGCTTTTCTGGTTCACCAAATGAGTGGAACAGTTAATTGTGCACAAGTTTTTTGTGCGTTATGGGAAAAACAAGAATATACAAAGGTAACTTCTACTTATGTTAGAAGAACCATAAGAGCTTTGAAAAAAGAGCTTGATTTATACGGAATAGGCGACATAATTTTGTCAGAAAGAAACAGCATAGCACTCAATATAAAAAAGATAACCTGTGATTCTTATGAGCTTATGCATGGAAACGAACTGATGAAAAACCAATATCATGGCGAATATATGAGTCAATATTATTGGGGTGAGTCGTATATTCCAATTCTTAACCGCATTGCTGGTATAGAAGAATAAATAGTAGATAGTTAGAACAATATGTTTGTTTTAACTATCTATTTTTTTTTTTTTTTTTTTTTGATAATTTGTGCAAAATGCACAAAGGATTTTCGTGATATTTTTTGTAAAAATTTGTAAAAATATGTTTTTTCTTGAAATTTTGTCCGCATATTGTCCGCTTGCTGTCCGAGTTTTGGTGTATCTGTGTGGTATAATATATGTAAAGATTAGGTAGACATAATATTAAATTTTGATAACGGAAAAAATTGCACAAAAATGCACATACAGCTTGTCTGTAAGTTTTTTAAATGATAAGGTTTTAAAGGCAGGGAGGGGTTAAATTGAAAATTTCTAAAAGACTTACTTCAGCTCTTCTTATTATATGTATGCTTTTTACATTTGTTGTAAGTCCGAGTGTTATCGCAGAGGATTTATCAACTGAAGAAAATATAGATGTTAATAACGAAATTGAAGAAGAAGAAGTAGAAGAAGTAGAAGAAGTAGAAGAAGTAGAAGATGTAGAAGATGTAGAAGATGTGCCAACAGTTACACAAAGTGTGCAGTTGTCAGCAAATTCTTTGGCAGAAGCTTCACTTATAGAAGAAATGGTAGACACAACAAATACAGAAATTTATGGTTTAGGTGATTATTCTTTAAAAATTGATGTTGACTCAGATAGTTTATACACTGTGAGTTTTGGAATTATCCGAACACAATATAACGGCGATGAATATAACCCAAGCAGTGAGGTTTATTATGTTGAAGTATATGATGAAAACGGAGATTTGAACACAGACTTATCTGCGTATTATAAATTTTCGAGTCAGTATAACAACACTCACGCAAAAACAGAACTTGCACTCACAATTAGCAATGTGCCAGCTGGCAGTACTATTGTTATCAAAGACATAGTTGTTGAAAAGAACGAGGTTTATAGCTGGGGCGGAGATGTTTGGGATAACTACGGACTAACATATATGGGAGCGACAGTTACCAATATGGATACAAGTAACACAGACGTAGTGCTTGTTCAATCAGAAGAAACATACACTCAGATTATCGTTGGCGAAACATTGTCACAAACGGCACAAGTTGCTGACACATCTTTTGACAGAGCAACAACAGATACACTCCTTAGCCTTTCTGGTTATGATAGCTATGAGGAAAACGAGTTTTTGACATATCTATTAAGTGCATATAATGTTGTGTCGCTAGACGAAATTCACTCAACACATATAGTAGGTCCAATTATTTCTCAGAACATCGCAGAACGTACTACGGAAGATGGAGCGGTGGGAAGTTTTTTGGCAGCGTCCGACTACTCAAACGGCGTATCATCTTATGTTGGCGAGTTCACCTCTTATGGTGACAGTCAAGTTGGTGTTCAGTTTAATTACTACTTTGACTACAAGCAAAACACAAATTTTGAAGTTCCTTATACATATTCAGAAGAAGACAGATTGTCGATTAATGTTAAGGGCGACGTTAACCACCTTATAGACTATTATGTTTTGAACGATGAAACAGAGGTAGTTTCTGCAAATAACACTGGTCAAACAGAAACATATCAAAATAATGATTTTATTGATTTTTCAGCTTTATCATCAGCCTTGATATCTTCGAGCAATTATATTTTAGAAAATGGCAATGCCGAGAGTTATGAAGAACCAATAACATACGAGTTTGATACAAATGGAACAGTTGCTGGTTCGACTATCACAATACATGGTATTAATGAAGAAGAGGTCTATATAACAGCGACAAACGGAGAAACTTATGAAGGCAGAGCTTTTTCGGACTTTGTAACAGATGCAAGCTATGGCAATGACACAGCTGGTGGAATTAGACTAACTATAAATATGGAAGAAAGTTGGACTATTATAAACGCAGACAACTTGCAAGAAGTTAACATGAATTTGCCAGAAGATTACGATTATTATGATAATCCATATTTGTTGCCAACAACAATTAACTTTGAATGTGAATATATCAATCCAGAAACATATTATGTTGATGTAGACGGCGACGGAGAGACAGAGGCTGTTACTCATTCCAGAATGCCATATACACTGATAGATGGCACAGAGTTTACAGAATCGCTTGGCGAAAATGGTGAGTATGGTGAGGTCGGTAACAAAATCATTTGGAATATGCCAAACGTAGCTACAGATAGCGAAACAGGCGACAACAGACTAACTGTTTTAGATAGGTCACACAACATAGCTGGACACATTATTGCACCACAGGCAGAATTTTGGAATTATGATGAAGATGGCGATTGGCTTGGCGGTAACTTGAATGGTACTGCTATTGTAAAAAGTTTTTATTCAGGCATTATGGAAATGCATATGTGGGCATACACAGGTATTGCAGAAGAGGCAGTTGTTTATGGTGTTGATGCACTCAAGACTGTTAACGGAGAAGAGCCAGAGAGAGAATATACTTTTTTGCTAGATGCATATCTCGATGATAATGGAGAAATACCAGACGGAATTTTGAACAATGTTTTTCCAATCACTGCTAGCTCAAGCATAGACAGTGGAGAAGAGGGCGAAATTCTGTTCTCGTCAATTGCCTTTAACAAAGAGGGCACGTATCAATTTATGGTATACGAAGATGTTTCTATGGATAGCCCAACCGATAATGTCGATTATGATTTGACGAAATATATGATAGAAATAACAGTTGAAAAAACTGTTAGCGATGACCTGACTACCTATACAATTGATGAAGAAGATACAAAAAAATATAGGCTGACAGACAGAGATGGTGTTCCCCTTGCTGAACCAGAGCTGATTGAAGAAGACCTTGGTGGAATTGAATTTGTCTTTGACAACCAAACAACAGAAGAGGGCACTGTTAACCTTACGTTTATCAAAAAATGTACAACTGGCCATGTTATCTATGGTGCAAAGTTCTATATAACAGAAATGACATCTGCAACAGACGAAGCAAGACCGAGCGGTGGATACTTCGAGAGTGTTACAAGTGATATAAATGGATATGTAAACATCACAAATTTAGAAAAAGATACATACTACAAAATTTGGGAATACGAGTCGGCTTATGGTCACATTGTGGCAACTGGATATTGGATTTTATATATTAACTCTCAAGGATTTTTGGAGTCTATAACATCTATGGACGGTGCACAAGAGATTTTGAATAACACAATTTATAACGAGCCAGAAGA
This sequence comes from Clostridia bacterium, assembly GCA_044426425.1. GTDB lineage: Bacteria > Bacillota > Clostridia > Oscillospirales > Acutalibacteraceae > SIG603. Next base: position 9,856 of record JAWXUN010000034.1, read on the forward strand.
GTCTGTATATCTTGAATTATCACTGACTAAAAAGAACCAAATGAATACCGTTTTAAGTGGTGTAGAGTTTAGAGTACAAAGAGTTATAGTAGATGAAAACTCTGTGCCAAATGTTGTTGCCAATGGTTATGACGAAACATTGGAAACAGACGATAGCGGAAAAATTTTCATCACTCACCTTGAGGCAGACAGTGTCTATATGCTGACAGAAACAGAAACGCCAGACCTTCATGTAGAGCACACAGGCTATTGGCTTATCACAGTTACGGGAAACCCAATTCGTCCGTCGGAGGCACTTAGCTATACAATTGTTGAATACGACAAAGACAACAATGTTGTGAGTACAGTGACAGACGATGTAATTTTAAATGAAAAAATTGAGTTCACATTGCCAACTACTGGTGGCGTGGGCAAAGAGATTTTCTATATTATTGGTACAAGTTTAATGACAATTTCTTTTGTTATATACAAAAAGAAAAGGGGTTGAATTTTTATAGAATAAATTGTACGTTATGTCTGTTAAAAAAACAGACCGAAAAAAATTTTTAAAAAAAAGAGGAGATACAACAATGAAAAAGACAAAACTTTTCGCAAGCCTTGTAGCAGTGGTAATGCTACTAACGACACTTAGCACAACTCTTGTTAGTGCTGACGAGATAACAGAAGCTAATTTGATTATTAGCAACAATATCGAAAGCACAGCTATTACAATCAAAAATAAAACATACAATCTATACCAAGTTTTTTCTGCAACAACAGTAACAGATGATGATACTGAAGACGACTCAATTGAATATACTGTAAACGAAGATTTCTATGATTTCTTTAAGGGCAAAAAATATACTAATTCAGAGGGCACAGAAGTAACTATTGGTGATTATCCAACAACTGAAGATGCCGAAGAGATTAGCACATACAACCATGCTGCAACAGAATATATCAACAGTTTTGCTGGTGTATTAACAGAAGCAACAACAACAACAGAGCAAGAATTGGTTACTCTTTTAAGAGAGTATATTGATGAAGAAAATATAGAAGCAACAACAACATCAAAATCTTCATCATATAGTATTTCAGGTAGTTCGT
>JAWXUN010000291.1:0-2025 GCA_044426425.1 Clostridia bacterium
ACTGTTAATATAGAAAAGGCAAAAGAGGCTATACTAAAAGAAATAGAAGATGTAAAAAATGCTGTTATCAGCGATGATGAATTAAATTTCGCAAAGCTCGATATAACAAATTCATATAAGTCACTCGGCGATACACTAGCTGGCACAGAGGTGTGGAACTTACGTCAAATTTTGTCAGAAAAATTTATAAGCGTAGAAGAAACAATAACAGCTGTTAATGCAATAACAAAGCAACAAATTGTGAGTCTTGCAAATAACTTAAGACTCGACACAGTATTTATGTTGAAAGGAGTGCAAAAATAATGGATAAAAAAATAATCACAAGTGACATTATAGGAGAGTCTTATCTAAAAATCTCTCATGCATCAGGCCTGTCAATATATCTTTACCCAAAAGAGGGTTTTGCATCTACCTACGCAATGTTTAGCACAAATTATGGTTCGATTGACACTAGTTTTAAAATCAGCACAGATAACGAAATTCACAAAGTTCCGGCTGGTATTGCTCACTTTTTAGAGCACAAACTCTTTGAGAGTGAGGACGGTGATGCGTTTTCCAGATATGCAAAAACAGGTGCGAGTGCCAATGCATTTACATCTTTTGACACAACATCATACCTTTTCTCAACAACAGATAATTTCTATGAAGCTCTAGAAATTTTGTTAGACTTTGTACAGTCACCATATTTTACAAAAGAAACAGTTGACAAAGAACAAGGCATAATTGCACAAGAAATAAAAATGTATGACGACGACCCAAACTGGCGAGTGCTTTTCAATCTTTTACGTGCAATGTATAAAAACCATACAGTAAAAGAAGATATAGCAGGAACAGTTGAGAGTATTTCACAAATAACTCCAGAATATTTGTATGATTGCTACAAAACTTTTTATAATCTTAACAATATGTCACTTACTGTTGTGGGCAATTTTAACACAGAAAAAGTTCTTGAAATGTGCGATAAAATGCTTAAACCAAGCCAAAATGTCACAATCGAAAGATATTTTGAAGAAGAGCCAAACGAAGTTGTTACAAATTATATAGAAGAAAGTTTGCCTGTTGCATCAACATTGTTCAATCTTGGATACAAAGAAAATATTAAAGGTGTAAAAACAGCGAAAGATGTAGCAATTACAGAAATTTTGCTTGATATACTAGCATCAACATCTTCTGATTTATATAAAAAACTTTTTGATATGCGATTGGTTAACGACGCTTCTTTCTCTTATGAATACTTTGAGGGTGATGGATTTTCAGCTGTTATTTTCGGTGGAGAAAGCAAAAACCCAAAACAAGTTAAAGAAGAAATTAACAAATATATTGCAAAGCTAAAACTTGTTGGCATTAACGAAGAAGATTTCCAAAGAACAAAAAAAGCAATATACGGCTCAAATGTATCAGGTCTTAACAAAATTCCAACTATTGCACACGCAATTTCATCTTTGAGTTTTAAAAATAGAGAGTTGTTTGAGTTTATTGCATCTTTTGCACAAATCAGCTTAGAGGATGTACAAAACAGATTGAATGAATTATTTTGCGAAGAATATAGCGTTTTATCTGTTATTTCTACTGGAGAATAAAAGGAGTTTAAAAATATGATTAACGAAGTTTCTTTTCCTAATTTAGGGCTTGAATTTACACTAAATCCAGTTGCTATTCAAATTGGAGATTTTTCAATTTACTGGTACGGAATTATAATTGCAACAGGTTTTTTACTTGCAGTTTTATACTGTGTAAAAAGTGCAAAAAAATTCAATGTCAATTCAGACGGGTTTTTTGATTGTGCTGTTATAGGTTTAATCGCTGGTGTTATCGGAGCAAGACTTTATTATGTAGTGTTTTATCCAGGAGATAAATACTGGGTGAACCCACTTGAGATTTTTAATATAAAAGATGGCGGACTCAGTATTTATGGTGGAATAATTTTTGGACTTTTAGCTGGCGTTCTTGTAGCCAAAAAGAAAAAACTAAGCTTAGGTGCTGTTTTAGATTTAGGCTGTCTTGGTTTTTTAATCGGTCAAGGTA
>JAWXUN010000035.1:0-10903 GCA_044426425.1 Clostridia bacterium
AAATATAACGAAAATGGCTCCCATTTTTTAGTCGGTTTGGGGACATTTTCGTTTTTTTTAGTGGGAATATAATCTCTCACTGAAAACACCCTAATATTGCTGCGGTGAAATCGCAAGCGATTTTATATATCCTGATTATCTTTTACCTAGTTTTTTGCAGTATTCATCATAATATAAACAACTATCAATAGGTGTATTTGGAGGAATGTGGTTGCCTACTGCCATTATAAAACCAGGGTATTTTTTTCCTATATCCATACATCTTTTAACTTCGTTGTATATATCTTCTTTAGTTCCAAAAAGCAAGACCCTTGTGTCAGCATTTCCTACAAAGGAATGAGTTTTACCATATTTTTCTGCAATATATGATAAATCTGTAAAAGGTTCGTGCACAAAACTTGTAACACCACATTCTGCTACGTCGCCAACAAATTGTGTATAGTTTCCATCACAAACATAAACGATTTTTTTACCGCTATTCAAAATAGGTTCGAAAAGTTTTTTGTAGTTTGGGAAAATATATTTTCTGTACCAATCAGGTGAGATAAATGGACCTTCTGTCCAAACTGTATCATCATGAACGGCTATAAATTCGCTGTCAATTTTCGCAAGAGCGTCAAATTGGTGTTGCATCCATTTTGTATATCTGTTCACAAGTTCGCCAAAACCATCTAAGTCAATTCCCGCAGCACTCAATAGCGTATCCCAACCTAGCATTGCAATCATGCCTGACATAAGAGTTATGTAAGTGCCTGTCATATTTACTAAATTTGGCATAGTAGTATTTCTTGTTGTCATTTTGTCATTAAAATAATCGACTAGGAACTGATGTTCATAATGAGGTAAGCTTGCTTCTGGGTCAAAATCTAAAGCATCTTCTGGATCTTCAAAAAGTTGACTTATATGGTCGTTTCTGTCTTTTCCGCCAACTGCATATTCAGCGTGACCCATGCTACTGCTCATTCCGCCAAGTTTATCACCATGAAAATCTGTTCCAAATTGAACACCTATATCCCATCTTTTTGCAAACTCTCTTTTTGCTTCAAAAGTTTCTGGATCCATTCCTTCTGTAACTTTTTTTATTAAATCAGGAAATTGAAAAACAGAATATTCTGTACGACAAACCTTGTCTGTCATCTCCATGTTTAATGCACTTCTGCAATATTCTTTCCACATACTACATCCTTAGCATAGATTTTTATCATGCTAAACCTTTCTTAAAATACTTAAGTATTTTTATTAACAGCTGTAGATTCTCTTTTTCTAAGATTGACTGGAATAATAGTTTTGATTGGAACGTGGTCGTTATGCTCGATTAATTCTAACAAATTTTTCATTATCTGATTAGCGAGAATATCTCTATCAATATTAATAGTTGTTAGTGCAGGCAAAGAATATCTGCACTGCTCAACATTATCAAAACCTATTACAGAAACATCTCTTGGCACTGATAGACCATTTTCTGCTAAAGCTCTCATAGCTCCGAGAGCCATCATGTCGTTCGCTGCATAAATCGCTGTAAATTCCTCTTTTGAGTCAATTAGCTTTTGCACACTCTCCAAAGCTGAGTTAAAATCCCAATCACCATTTATTATAAGTTTTTCATTTATCGGTATAGAATGATTTCCGAGTGTTCTGACATACCCCTCATATCTCTCAATAGCATTTAGATACGATTTTGTACCATTTATATATGCAATTTTTTTATGCCCTAAGCTTATCAAATGCTCTACTGCAATGACACTTCCAGATATGTTATCGCTAAGGATAGAGCGAATTGAACTTGACGTTGTCGAAACAGCTATCGCCGGAATATTCATTGCCAAAACTTTGTCTATAACCACTTGATAAATTTCACTGACAAAAACTGCTCCACGAATTGTAGAAAAAATCGTAGGGATATCATCGTCCTCACACAAGCTAGTATAAAAAAGATTGTATCCGTGTTCTTTGCATATTTCCTGAAATTTATCAAAAACAGCCGAAATAAATGGCTGAGAAATTTTATTAGATTTTCTAGCAGGCAAAACAAAAGCTATGTTATTGCAAGGTGAATAACTAATATTTGGGTTAATGTTTAGTTTTGGTTCAACAATTTCTTTTTTAACTATCTTTGAACCAACGCCAGCTTCTTTTGTAATTAAATTCTCATCAACAAGCAATTGCAAAGCACGTCTAACAGTAACTCTATCTACATCGTATTCTTTACTCATGCTAGCTTCAGAAGGTAAATATTCTATGTTATCATATTTACCTAATTTTATATTACTTTTTACTTCTTCATATATATATTTATAATAGGGTTTTGTCTTACTCACGTTTAACACTCAATTCTAATTTATTTTACCACTCTGCAATACTGCCGTCTTTATTTCTCCAAACAGGATTTCTCCAGTTATGTCCTACTTTGCTGATTTCTTTTACCTTTTCTTCGTCAACAGAAACACCCAGACCATTAGCTGTTGGCTTGTTAATATAACCATCAACATAATCAAAAACTTTTGTATCCTCAAGATAATCATAGATATCAGAATCTTGATTATAATGTATTCCCAAGCTTTGTTCTTGAATAAATGCGTTTGGTGTGCAGAAGTCTAATTGCACACAAGCTGCCAAAGCGATAGGTCCAAGAGGACAATGAGGTGCAACTGCAATATCATAAGCTTCTGCCATTGCTGCAATTTTTCTGCATTCCAAAATTCCGCCTGCGTGGCTAAGGTCAGGTTGTATAATATCTACCCCACCTTGTGTAATAATATTTTTAAATCCCCATCTCGTAAAGTTTCTTTCACCAGTTGCGATTGGTGTACTTGTATGTCTTCTGAGTTCAACGAAAACTTCTTCGTTTTCGGTAAGAACTGGTTCTTCAACAAACATCAAATGGTATTTATCTAATTCTTGCATCAAAACTCTCGCCATAGACTTGTGCACTCTTCCGTGGAAATCAACAGCTATATCCATATCATATCCTAGTGCATCTCTGATTGAAGCAACTCTGTCCGTAACTTCTTGAACTTTTTTGAAATTATCAATCCATGCAATTTCATCGGTTGCATTCATTTTAACAGCTGTATATCCGCTGTTAAATCTATCTATTGCCATTTTGGCAACATCGTCAGGACGGTCACCACCAACCCAACTATAAACTTTTAGTTTATCCCTAACAGCACCGCCGAGCATTTGATATACAGGCATATTATGATATTTGCCTTTTATATCCCAAAGTGCTTGTTCAATACCAGACATCGCACTTGTTAAGATTGGTCCACCTCGATAGAAAGCTGCACGATATAGAGTTTGCCAAATATCTTCGATATCTTCTGCACTTCTGCCAATTATGTATTCACTCATTTCTTTAACAGCGGCTAAAACAGTGTCTGCCTTGCCCTCAATAACAGGTTCACCCCAACCAACTATGCCAGACTCTGTTGTAACTTTCAAAAACAACCATCTTGGTGGAACTTTAAACAATTCTAAACTTTTTATTTTCATGAGAAAACTCCTTTAAATTTAATTAGATAACAAGTCAAATATAAATTTATAACAATTAAAAAAGCAACAGGTAGTATATATTTATTATTATAGTCTTAATATTCAAAAAAGTCAATGATTATTTTAATATTTGTTTATTATTTTACATATAACACAGTTAATTTAGTTCAAAAATTACATTTTTAAAAATCTTTCTATTGACAAAGCAATTAAAAAGTAATACTATAATAACAACTTGTATGCTACAAGTAATAAACAAAGACAAGAAAGGGAGAACAATGAACAAAAAACCAAACATAGTATGGGTACTCACAGACGACCAAGGCTACGGCGACTTAGGTTGTACTGGAAATAATCAAATCAAAACAGAGAATATTGATAATTTCTATGCTAACTCTATAAGAATGACAGATTATCATGTAGGTCCTACCTGTGCACCAACAAGGTCTACTCTAATGACTGGACACTATGCAAACAGCACTGGAGTTTGGCACACTGTTGGAGGACGTTCACTTTTGAGAGAAGACGAGTGGACTATTGCTAATGCATTATCAGAAAACGGCTATTCTACTGGGATTTTTGGCAAATGGCATCTTGGCGACAGCGAACCTTATGCACCATATTGCCGTGGCTTTCAAAAATCAATTACACATGGTGGAGGCGGAATAAGTCAAACTCCCGATTTTTGGGGAAATGACTATTTTGACGACACATACTCCGTTAATGGAGTAAATAAAAAATTCGATGGTTATTGCACAGATGTGTTTTTTGAAGAAGGCATGAAATTCATTGAAGAAAACAAGGAACAGCCTTTTTTCTGTTTTATCCCAACAAATGCACCGCATTCACCATATAATGTCCCTAAAAAATACTATGATTTATATAAAGATAACTTGAATATTCCGCACGAAGAAAGAAAAAGATTTTATGGTATGATAAGCAATATAGACGAAAATTTTGGAAAATTAATTTCTCACATAAAAAATTTAGGCTTATACGATAATACTATTATAATTTTCATGACCGATAACGGTACATCTTGTGGTGCTGGAATGAACCACTTGGGATTTGTTAGAAATGGCTTTAATGCTGGACTTAGAGGCTCTAAATGCTCTGAATATGACGGCGGACACAGAACTCCTTTTTTCTTAAAATTCAATAATATGAATATGAACGGCGGAAAAGATGTTAGTGAAATCACAGGTAGCATTGACCTTATGCCCACCCTGTTAGATTTATGTAACATTGATTATGGCAATCATAATTTCCACGGCAAAAGTATAGTTCCACTATTAAATGGTGAGAAAGTAGAAAAAAGATACATAGTAACAGACTCTCAGAGGCTTACATATCCACAAAAATGGCGTAAAAGCTCCGTTATGTCAACAGATTGGCGACTTGTTAACGGCTGTGAGTTGTATAGCACAAAAGACAGAGAGCAACGCTTTGACATCGCAGGCAGGCACCCAGATGTTGTTAAAACCATGAGAGAGGAATATAACAAGTGGTGGAAATTGGTATCTGTTAAATTTGATGAAGAAATTAGACAACACGTATCCTCAAAAGAACTTACATTAGTTATTCACGATTTAAGAAGTATGATAGATAAGTCTTTCTCAAATACAGAAGACGTAAGGCAAGGCAGCAAAACTACTGGACACTATGAGTTATTTGTGGACGAAGATGGCTTGTATGAAATTGATGTTAGAAGATGGCCAAAGAGTATAGATTTAGAAATATGTGCAGGAATTGACAAGGAAAACAATGATATATTCTTTGAAAAAGATTTGATACAAGAAAAAGAACATGGAAAATATTGTGGTGGTAAAGCACTTGATATAGTTCGCTGTGAACTTACAATAGGTGAGCATATACTAAGTTCTGAAGTCAAAAAAAGTGATAAGTCTGCAAATTTTACAGTAAAACTAACCAAAGGTGCTTATCACTTAAAAATGTATCTCGTTGACAAAAACGAGGACTACTACTTTGCTTATTATGCTTATATTAATAAGGTAAAATAAATACAACAGGTTGTTTTTTATAAGAATACTCCACAATTACAAAACATCTTTTTTGTGTAATGTGATGAAATTGAAATATTTTATTGACATTTGCGTGAATTAGAATTATAATCAACACAACAAGTCAACTACAAGTAGTAAATAAATGAAAGGACTCACTTATGATAAGAAATATTCCGTCAATCCTAAATTCAGATTTAGTGAAGATTTTAATGGATATGGGACACAGCGATGAAATAGCCATAGTAGATAGAAATTTTCCAGCAGCAACTATGGGAAAAAAAGTTATATATATGCCAGCTACATCAGTTTGTGATGTTTTATCTGCCTTAATTCAAGTTTTGCCACTAGACGAAGCAGCGGACTATAATGTTGCTATGATGGCTGTAACAGCAGGAGCAACAGGTAACGTAAGAGATGAGCAATTATACATAAACGAAATAGACAAGAGCATTGACATGAAAAAACCAATTAAACAGTTGGATAGATTTTCTTTCTACGAGCAAGTCAAAAACTCTTATGCTGTTATATCAACAGGAGAAAAAATGAGATTTGCAAATGTCATTTTAAAAAAGGGTATATTAAAATTTGACGAGCAATATTAATTTTTTTCAAAATTCAAAAGAAAGGGTCGTCAAAAGTGACAGACTTTATATTTATGATATTATGTAGGTCAACTATGACAAGGTCATTATTATGAAAATGAACAAATTGGGCAAAAGTGATATATTAGTTTCTGCTTTTGGAATGGGTTGTTGGTCTTATGGCGGAGGTTCTTATTGGGGTGAACAATCACAAAGCAATGTCGATGATATAGTTGATTACGCCTTGAACGCTGGAGTTAACTATTTTGATACTGCCGAAGTTTATAACAACGGTGACAGCGAAATTTCTCTTGGTCTTGCTTTAAAAGGAAAAAGAGAAAAAGCTATTATCGGTAGCAAAGTTAGTACGTCGAACGTAAGAAAAAAAGATTTGATAGAACACTGCGAAGATAGTCTTAAAAGACTTGGAACTGATTACATAGATGTTTATATGCTTCACTGGCCTGTAAATCAAAAAGCAATCGAACATTTTTCGACTAGTGAAACTGCATTTGATAACTTTCCAAACGCAGGTGAAGTTATGGATACTATGAAACTTTTAAAAAAACAGGGGAAAATCAGAGAAATAGGTGTTAGTAACCATGGCTCAAAGCAAATAGAAGAGCTTATCTCTTTAAATTCTGATTTTGTTGTTAACGAATTGCCTTACAACTTAATTTCCAGAGCTGTTGAAAAAAATATTTTAAATACTTGCAAAACAAATAACATTGGAGTATTTGGTTATATGGCATATCAACAAGGTATCTTAACAAACAAGTATAATCACCCATCAGAACTTTCGATAGCACAACTTCACTCAAGACATTTTGCACAAACAAGAGGCGGTGATATGTCTAGACATTTTGAAGATGGTGCTGAAGAAGAAATTGCAAATTTGCTAAAGGTTATGGCAGATATCGCAAAAGAATATGGTGTGACAAAAAATGATTTATCTTTATCGTGGGCAATGGCTAACGATGCTATTACATCAACTTTGGTTGGCTCAAGAGATGTTAAGCAACTAAGTGAAAACTTAAAATCTGCTGAATATATACTTTGTGATGATGTTAAAAAAGCTTTAGATAAAGCTTCAAAACCAATTTGGGATAAAATGGGTGATAGCCCTGATTATTACGAAAACAGTAAAGACAGCAGAATTTATTAATTAAATAGAAAGGCGTTTAACTATGTATAAAATCAAATTGGCAGTTATTGGTGCTGGTGGAATAGCCAGAAATATGCATCTCCCATCTATATCTCAAATTGATGATTTTGATTTGGTTGCAATATGCGATTTGATAGAAGAAAAAGCTGTAGCTATGGCTGAAAAATACTCTATACCAAATGTATATACAAACTATATAGAAATGATAGAAAAAGAAGATTTAGATGCCATATATATTTTGACAGAGCCTGACCAAATTTTTAGAATTGCAAGAACTGCACTTTTATCAAATTTACACGTATTTGTAGAAAAGCCCGCTGGCATAACTTCTTTCCAAACAAAAACTCTTGCAAAAATATCAAAGGAACAAGGCAAAATTTTGCAAGTTGGTATGAACAGAAGATATATTCCACTTGTTCAAGAAGTTATCAAAAAAATGAAAGCAGTAACTGAAATAACTCAAGTTGAGGGAACTTTTGTCAAAAATGATTCTGCATATTTTTATGGCGGTTGTGCAGACTCATACATTTGCGACGCTATTCATACAATAGATTTAATGAGTTATGTTATAAACTCTCAAGTTGTTTCTGCAGCTACTGCGGTTCAAAAAATTGACAGTGATATAGACAATTGTTGGCACTCTGTCATGAAATTTGAAAACAATGTTGTTGGTATACTTAAATCGAACTATAAAGCTGGTGGCAGAGTTCATTCTTTTGAATTTCACGGCCCTGGAGCAAGTGCATTTGTCGATTTAGGCTTTGCTGGAAAAAGTTGTAGTGCAAAAATTTTATATAGCAAAGGAAAAAGTTTCTCAATTTCTTCTGTCGGTGCAGGTGCTTTTGAGAACGAAGAGTTAGACGGAAAGAAAATTGCAAATAGCGACGATTACTATAACTATTATGGTTATTTTTATGAGAGCGTAGGATTTGCAAAATGCATTAAAACTGGTGAAAAACCACTTTCTGATATTAGTGATGCTGTAAAAAGTATGCAATTAGCAGAATTTTTACTTGAAAATAAAATATAAATGTGAGGTAATTACAAATGGATTTCAATAAAATCAAATATTCAATTTTTACAAAACCTTGGAAAAACGAATCAGTTGACGAGCTAGGTCAAGTTATCTCAAAAATGGGATTTAACGCTATCGAATTTGCTCTAAGAGATGGTTACCAAGTAACTCCTGAAAACGCTGTTAAAGAACTAAAAAATTTCGCAAACAAAATGGCTGAATACGACATTAAAATTTCTAGCGTTGCAAGTGACACAACAGAGAATATATTCGCAGCTTGCCAAGATGCTGGTGTTCCACTAATAAGAATTATGTGTAAAGCTGACCTTAAGCTTGGCTACATGAAAAGCGAAGCTAACATGAAAAAACAAATCGAAAGTTTCTTACCATTATGTGAAAAATATGGTGTTAAAGTTGGTATTCAACATCACTTTGGCCCTGGTGTTTCAAATTCAATGGAACTTAGACATCTACTAGAGGGTTATGACCCAAAATATGTTGGAGCTATTTGGGATGCAGCTCACAGCGGATTAGCTGGTGAAGAACCAGAGCAAGGACTAGACATCGTTTGGGATTATCTTGCACTAGTTAACCTAAAAAATGCTGTATACGCACCAAAAGTTAGCGGTCACGGAACAGAAGAAACAAAGTATAGACCGTATTTTACAACAGGTAAACACGGCAACTGTGATTGGGACAGAGTAATTAAATTTCTTTGTAACAAAGACTACAAAGGTGACATTTGTATGCCAGCCGAGTATACAGACGAGTCAAACGTAGAAATATACACACAAAGAGATCTTAAATACATCAAAGAAACATTTAAAAAATATTGCGATAAATAAGGAGAGTTTACTATGAAAAAATTTAGACTTGCAATCATTGGTGCTGGTAGCAGAGCAAACCAAGCTATTTACCCTGCTTTTAATGCACTTGAAAATGTCGAAATTGTTGCTATCTGTGATATTGACAAAGACAGACTAAATAAAACAGCCGATAAATACGGCGTTGAAAAAAGATATGGCGACAATGTTTTCTCTTATAGAGATATGCTAAATGAAATCAAACCAGACGGCGTTGCTATCATCGGTTCACCACACGTTATGTATGACTTATGGATGTGGACACTTAAAAATGGCTTTAATCTATATGTTGAAAAACCACTTGCTTTGTCAATGCACCAAGTAATTAATCTAGTAAATGCTGCTAAAGAAAATGATTGTAAAACAGCAGTTAGTTTACAAAGAAGGTCTACTCCAGTTGTTATGAAAATGAAAGATAAGTGCCTAGAAAAAGGACCTATCACTCACGCAGTTTGTAGATTTTATAAATGCGAAATTCACCCATTTGTTAAAGAAAGAGATCACATGATGGACGATACTGTTCATGCAATTGATACACTAAGATGGGCTTGTGGTGGCGAAGTTGTAAAAGTTGAAAGCATGACAAAAAGAGTTGGAGTGCCTGATATAAACTTTATTTCTGCTACACTTCATTTTGATAATGGAGCAACAGGATATCTAATCAACAGTTGGTCAAGCGGTAGAAGAATTTTCGACTTAGAAATGCACGCACCAGGAATTTGTGCAGAAGTAGAGCATGAAGTCGGAGGCAAAATCTATGCAGACGGTGACACAGTTGGTGAATACTATGACTCAAAAGGAATTGCTGGAAGTGATTTGTTTTCAACTTACACAGGTGTTACAAATGTTGCTAACGAATGGGTTACAGCTTGCATAGAAAATCGACAAGCAGAAACTTGTTTTGAAAACACAACGAAAACAATGAAAGTTGCCGAAATAATTTTGGCTCAATCTCTTCTTGCTGACAGATAATTTTAAAATATAAATAGTGCGCGCTATGTATATATTCAAAAAAATTGACTATTTTGGGAGGCGATATAAAAAACAAATCATACGGCTCAAAATCAACTGATTTGATATTTTAGATTGATTTTGTTTTAAAGACAAAAATATCAAAAAATTTTAAGGAGGATTATAATGAATTTGAAAAAAATATTAGCTTTATTAATGGCTACTACTCTAACTGTTTCTGCTTTTTCTGCTTGTTCAGCTCCAGAAGAAGAAAGTTCTTCTAGCGAAAGCAGCACTTCGTCTTCTAGTGAAAGCGAAGAAAGTAGCGAAGCAACAGATGATTTCAACATGGACGGCGATATACAATTAAACCTACCTGGCGAATTTCCAATAGTTATAGGAGAACCTGTTACATTCTCAATTTTCACAGCACCGCATACAGATAGCAGTGCCCTTCTCGACAGTGCAGACAACACAGCAACAGCATGGTTCGAGGAAAAAGTTAATTGTAATATTGACTGGACAATCGTAACATCAGCTGACAAAACTGCAAAATTAAATCTTTTGTTCCAAAGCAACAGCTATGAAGATGTTATATTCGGCACATATTGGGATGGTGCAACACAATATTCTTATGGTACACAAGGCTATATTTTGCCATTAAACGACTACCTTGACAGTGACGATGCTTATTGGTGGAATTTGTTTAAAGAAGAAGTTTTCCAAGTAGAAGGTCAATTTACACAATCTGACCTAGACGAACTTGTTATGCCTGACGGAAATGTCTATTCATTGGTATCTGGTGGTTCACA
>JAWXUN010000036.1:0-10856 GCA_044426425.1 Clostridia bacterium
CTGACTGATTTATTTATCTAAAGTATATTTTAACTCATAATCAAGAAAAGATGTTGAACATAATGTAAATTTTTGTAATTTTAGCACTTTCAAATGCATTTTTTATTTCTTTTTTTTACAATCCTAAAGTCTTTGCAAAAAAAACCACTACATTTTTTTATAAATGCAGTGGTTTTTAACTAAATCTATTTTTTATATTAACCGACATTGCCAAGCAAATCCAGAGAAAGTTTGTCGGCAATCATTGCAATAAATTCGCTGTTTGTTGGCTTGCCTTTTGTATTGTGAATTGTGTAGCCGAAATATGATATTAGCACATCTACATCTCCCCTGTCCCATGCTACTTCTATTGCGTGTCTTATTGCACGTTCTACCCTTGAACTTGTTGTTTCGTATTCTTTTGCCACACTTGGGTATAATTTTTTTGTTATTGCGTTTATATAGCTTTTGTCGTGAATTGACATTATTATTGCTGTTCTAAGATATTGATATCCTTTGATATGTGCGGGCACTCCGATTTGGTGCAAAATTTGTGTTACATTAAGTTTTAGAGAAACCTCTTCTCTATCAATCACTGTTTCCTTTTTTGAATTAAGTAACTCGACAAATTTATCTAAAAGAGAGAGTTTGTCGAACGGTTCTGTGACTATGTGTGCTGCCCCAGCGGACATAATCTCTCTTTCTAGCGTTGGACTTGAGTATGTTGTGTTGACGATAAAAATTGGATTTTTTATTTTTTCTGCCTTTGTCATGTTCATAACCGCAATAGCATCACAAGCTGGCATAAAAAAATCTGCGAAAACCATCTCTGGTTTTAACTCTTTTATTTTTTCTAATAACACTGCTCCGTTTCTTTTTATGAACTGAATATTTATACCAAGTGATTTTGCTTTATTTTTGCTTTCTCTGTCCCATTCGTCATCTTGCGATGCGATAAGTAATATTGTTTCTTGTTTCATACGATTCTCCTAAAATATTTATTCTGTGAAAAAATATTACCACATAAATTCAGTAATTTCAAGTCTTTTTTGAATATTTTTAAAAAAACAATTTGTAAAATCAAGTCGAAAAAAAGTATATTTTAAAAATTTTGTCGTATATTGTAATTATTTACACGAAGATTATAGTTCAAAATTCAACCATATAGCATTTCTTGTATATTTTCTTGATTTTAATACAATATATGTATATAGTTCAAAAAATAACTTTTTTATTGTCGGATTTTGTCTATTTTATCGCCACATCCCGTTAACAAAAAGTTTACATTTTGCTCTAGTTGTCAATAAAAAAGCCCTATACCATATATAGATATCAAATTTATTTTGCATCTTTGTAATAATAACAACAAACTGAAAAAGCGAACGGTTTTCCGTTCGCTTTTTTTTGAGAATATTTTATTTATACAAAATTTCTTTTGCAATATCCGCTGTTGTTTTAACTATGTATGTTGCTCTGTGCTCTTTGAAATCCTCTTCTTTTCCAAAGCCATATAGCACTCCCATGCTGTCTAGCCCTGTTTTGTTCGCACCGATAATATCGTACATTGTGTCGCCCACCATCAGTGTTTCCTCTTTTAAAAGTTCTGGATTGTTTTTAAAAGCGTGTTCTATTACATCTTCTTTTTCGTGAATTGCTCCACTTAAATCTGCTCCATAAATTCCGTCAAAATGTTTGCTTAAGTCTAAATTATCTAGAATTAATTTTGCGAAGTGCAGAGGTTTTGACGTTGCTACATAAAGCCTTTTACCAGAGTTTTTCATCTCTATAAGTGTTTGCTCTAGCCCTTGGTAAGCGTGGCACTCATACATTCCTTTTGTGCTATATCGCTCACGGTAAAACGCAATTGCCTTTTTGATATCTTCTTCGCCCATGCTAAATTTCACCGCAAACGATAGCGTTAACGGTGGGCCTATGAATGTGTCGAGAACTTTCTCATCATAATTTTTTATTCCCATCTTATCTAGGGAATATTTCAAGCTTTTCACAACTCCCTCATGAGAATTAATTATTGTTCCGTCTAAATCAATAAATATATTTTTGTAGTTTCTCACAGGGTTACCTCTTTCTTTTTTATGTTTCTACACCTAAAATTCCTATTGCGTCTATTATTGTTTTTTCCATGGCGAGCTTGCCGTATTTGTCTACCTCGTTCTTATCTTTTATTCCATGAGTTAGACAACCTGCACCACCGATGCAACCTCCAACACAAGCCATACCCTCGATAAAATTGTGCTTACTAACATTTTTTGATGCTTTTAGCAGTGCAATTTTGCACTCTTCGATACCGTCGCAAGGCAGTGGGTTTGCTGGGAAATTGCTATTTTGTTCCTTGAGTGCTTGACCAACTGCATCTGAAAGTCCGCCACTTCTAGCGAAAATTCTTCCGTAGTATGATGCATTATCCAAAACATCTTCTGCTTGCTCTGAAAGGTCTATGTCTTGGCTGTCGATAAGTGCCTGTAATTCCTCGAAAGTTATTACAGAGTCTACATAAGGACGGACATTTTCTTTTTGAAATTCCATTTTTTTCGCAGTACATGGCCCTATGAACACAATCTTGCATTCTTCCGCTGTGCTATCCTTGATGTACTTTGCAATTTCTGCCATTGGGGAGAAATTGTGAGAAATATGTTTTGTCATTTTTGGGAAACTCTTGTGGATATAATCGACAAAAGCAGGACAGCAAGAACTTGTCAAAAAGCCTTTTTCTACGAGTTCTTTCGCCTCTTTATATGCGACCATGTCGGCACCCAAAGCTGCCTCGATAACATGGAAAAATCCGAGTTTTTTTAGACCAGTGATAACTTGACCGAGTTTTGCATAGCTGAACTGACTTGAGATTGACGGTGCAACAACAGCATAAACTCTGTATTTTGTGTTATTCTCGCTTTCTTTGATAAGTTTGACAACATCCAAGATAAATGATTTGTCAACAATAGCGCCGAATGGACATTGATATACGCAAGCACCACAAGAGATGCATTTGTCGTTGTCAATCACACATTCGCTAGTTCCCTCTTTTGTCTTTATAGCACCGACTTTGCAAGCAATTTCGCAAGGTCTTTTTTTGTTTGCTATTGCACTATATGGACATACTTTTGCACATTGACCGCAGTTGACGCACTTTGATTTGTCTATATGTGCTTTTTGGTTTTCGTCAAAAGTAATTGCACCAAAACGGCAAACACTCTCGCATCTGTGAGCCAAACAACCACGGCAGTCGTGTCCAACTTCGTATCCACTAGCTGGGCAATCGTCGCAGGCAATTGGCAAAACCTCTATGACATTTGGGTTTGTTTTGTCGCCACCCATTGCCATTCTTGTGCGTTCCTCAATAATTGCTCTTTCTTTATATATACAACATCTCATGCTTGGTTTATCGTTAATAAGTAATTTTGGAATTTCTGGGTAGCAGTCGAGAAGTCTATCCTCGAAACCTCTTTTAGCAACTTCTCTTAGCACTTTATATTTCATGAATTGAACTTTTGTATCAAAAGCTTTAAGCATTTTCAAAATATCTACCTCCTTAAAAATAACTTCGTGTTACGGTTTTACCCATTGCGGACAATGTTTCGCTTACCTCTTTTATAAGGTTCATTTTGATATTAAAATTGATTGGCAGACTTGGGTTTTGGTGGGCTGGGTTGATTGCCATGCCAACAAAGAAATGTATATCTGTTGCTTCTTCTAAAAGCATTTTTGCAATTAATGATGCACCGTCTTTTTTATAAATCCAATCTGAATATTTCTCGTTTTCACCGATATAATCTTTGCAATACTCCATAACTCTGCTCATTGTTATAACGCCCTCTGTGCAGATATCGACACCCTCTATATCTGCCGTTGGTGGAATGTCTGGGTCGAGATAATCAAGATTTGCAAGTACAGGTTTTTTCAAAAATTCGCCAACTAAAGTTGAAGTTGTACCACCGCAAACAATGTATTTTCCTTCTTTGGAGAAAAATTCTGTCAACATTCTTTCTACATCCGCAGGGCTGACAGGCGGGCCGATTAGCAAGTTGACTCTGTTTCTTTTGATAACCTTTACGGCACAGACAGTTGTGTCGTCCCCTGGCCTAAATCCATAGAGTCTGTTGCACTCGCCGAGCAATAGCTCTGCCAACATTTTTGCTGTGAAAGTTTCGTCGTAAATCGCTGTCATAAAATCTATGATTTGTGGTCTATCCCAGCCAAAGTTGAGAGATTGACCGACACCAGCATGAATTGCACCGTCACTAGTTGCTATAAAAACATCGTTCTCTTGAATTTCTAATTTAGACTTATAAATAGTCTTGCCGTCCATTTCTAGTGCTTCTTTTTCAAACTCTAAGAACTCGCCATTTCTGAGCATGATGACGTGTGGGTTGTCGTACTGAAAAATTTCTACAGTTTTGTTATCTGTGATTTTTATGATTGTAAAAGTTGAGTATGCAACTTGTCTGACGGCACAAACTGGCAATGTTGAGGCGATTGTTGCAACGCACTCTTCTATCTCCATGTCTTGAGCCATCATTGTTGAGATAATTTTTGATGTGAGAGTTGAGAGAATGTTCGCCTTAACTCCACTTCCCATGCCGTCTGCCAAAACCAAAATCTGTGAATTATCGTCTTTTTTGACAAGCTCAACATGGTCGCCACAGAGTTCTTCTGTGTATTTATTTAAACTTTGTGAGTGTATATCAATCCATAAATCATTCATCTTTTAACGAGTCCTTTAATTTTGTTAAGGCAATCTTTGTTTCGGCAGCTGTTTCGCCCAAAAGCGATGCTATCTCTTGAACAACACGCATTTGTTTTTCGACAACTCTGTCCGTTACATCAATTGTGTCGTGGCTTAATTTCTCTTTTTTAATTCTTGCATTTTCCTCATCAGTTACATCTCTCATAAGGCAAATTACGATATGATAATGCCTGTCGTATAGAACAGTTTGCTCGACATATCTATCGTATCTAGCAAGATAAACTTTTTCTTCCATTCTTGCTTTTCCGCTGTCTAGAACATCTAAAAAAGGTTTTGGGTCGAGTATTCTTATAACTTGTTCGCCGACTATTTCAGATGTATATTTGATGCCAAAGACTTTCATTGCTGCTGAATTTATTTGTTGAATTAACAAATCTTCGTTCAAGACAATAATTGCATTTGGTGTATTTTTGATGATTGTATCCGAGAAAGACTCGGCTTTTTCTGTTAAGAATGGCAAGCACATTGTTAGTTCTGCTTTTCCAAAATAAACAGCAATAGCTTTTTCACGGCAAGTGTTATAACCACAAGCACCACAGTTAAGCTCGTCTGACTTATTTCTTTTTCCCATTTCTAACAAAATCTCGTTGATTTTCGCCTCGCCTGGCATAACTCTGTTTGTGCCGATAAATGCATATTCTGTGTCTACCTCTGTATTTTTTACATCATAATCTACATCACCAGCGTATTTATTTACCGCAATTGTGTCGATAATTGAAGAATGATTTTCTGTGAGTTTTGCAGGGCCACCAACACAGCTACCCTTACAGGCAGAAATCTCTATAAAGCATTTAGTTAACTTGTTTTGCAAAACATCTTTGATTATAGAAATGCAATTGTCAATTCCGTCTACTGTGATATATTCATAAGATTTGTCGCAGTCCATTGACTTTAAAATTCCGCCAACTGTTGGGAAAAACGCAGCTTTTCCGCCTTGTGCTTGTTCTGCTGAAACCTCTATTTTTACATTTTCTTCTTCTAGCCATTCTGCGAGTTCTTCAAAAGTTAAAACGCAGTCTATATAGCTATCAGCCGAGTCGCCCTCGTATTTTTTTGAAACACATGGGCCTATAAAAACAACCTTTGCCTCTGGTTCTTTTTCTTTTATCATTTTGCCGTGAGTTTGCATTGGCGTGAGAACCTTTGCGAGGTACTTGAGTGCCTCTGGGTAATACTTTTGGATTAAGGTATTAACAGTTGGGCAACAAGAAGATATGATAACATCTTGCTCACCTTTTATAATCATTTCGTCGTATTTTTTCTTGACAACAGTTGCACCTAAAGCTGTTTCTTCTACACTATAAAAACCAAGTTTTTTTAGTGCTGTTTCTATATTGCTTATCGACGCACCTTTAAAGTTTGCGGCAAAAGCTGGGGCGATACTGACAACAACTTTTTCGCCATTTTTGATAAACTCTTTAGCTTTGTACGCATCACTTCTAATCTCTTTTGCGTTTTGTGGACATACAACAAGACATTGTCCGCACAAAATGCATTCGTCAGAGATTATATTTGCTTGACCGTCTGCGAATTTGATAGATTTAACTGGGCAATTTCTGATGCATTTATAGCAGTTTTTGCAGTTAGATTTTTTTAATTTTAAATATGTATTCATAACACCAACCTATGCCAAGGCATTTAAAACTTCTGTTTTAAAGAACTCGTCCACTGTTTCAGGCGAAACGGACACACGTCTGTCGTCAACTGTTACATTGACACCTTTTACGCACTCCCCCATGCAAAAAGTTCCGCTTAAAACAACTTTTTCTGTCAAATTATGTTCTGCAACAAGTTCTTTTAATCTCTCGATAACTTGGCGTGAACCTTTTAAATGACATGAGCTTCCAATACAAATCGTAATTTTCATAATATTATCTTCTTTCTAAAAATTTATTATAAGATTTTAATAACTTAATTTTAACACTAAATTGTTTCAGTGTCAATTTTTTATATACACTTTTCCTAATTTATACAAAAGAATTTTTTGGTACTTTTTTTAAAGAGAATAGAAAAGTACCAAAATTTGCAAGAAATTTATATATTTATTATTAATTTGCTGATATAATATAGACATTAAAGAAAAACAAAGGAGTTTATCTATCATGAACAAAATGGAAAGAGTTGTTGCAACACTACAACATAAAGAAGTTGACAGAATACCAGTTTATCCAATATTATCAGGCGTATCAAGAAAATTAGTTGGTGCTACTTACGAAGAGTGGTGCACGAATGCCGATGTTTGTGCTGAGGCTTTTTATCAAACAGTTCAACAATGTGATGTTGATACTGTTGTTACACTTATCGACCTTTCAGTTGAGTGTGACGCTTGGGGTCAAGAAATTATATTCCACGAGAACGATGCTCCTCACCCAGACCCAAAAAAATTGGTTATAAACGAAATAGAAGACTATGAGAACATCAAAAAAGTTGACTACAAAAATTCTAAAAGAATGATGATGCAAATTGAAGTTTGTAGACAATTAGTTGAAAGAGCAAATGGCGAGTTCCCTGTTGTTGCTTTTGTTTTTGGCCCTCTTGGCGTTCTCTCTATGCTTAGAAACCAAGAAGATATGTATATGGATTTATACGACGACCCAGATGCAGTTGCAGCTGCTGCTCGTGAAATCAACGAAACTCTAAAAGATTACGTTAACGCTATTATCGACACAGGCGTTCAAGCTGTTATGTTCGACACACTTTTTGCATCTGGCACAATTATGTCTGAAGATATGTGGATTGAAATGGAAGGCGATTTGATTAGAGAACTAACAGATGTTGTTCGTTCAAGAGATTGTCTTGTTATGCTACATAACTGTGGTGAAAAAATTTATTTTGACGCTCAAATTAAATACATGAACCCTTGTGCAATTTCTTTTTTACACGTTCCAAAAGGCTGTGCTAGTTTTGAAGAATGCAAAGAAAAATATGGCGACAAAATCACACTAATCGGTGCAGTGCCACCTCCAATGGTTGTTATCAACACAGACGAAGAGTGGACAGAAGAGTGCAAAAAACAAATTGATGTTTTTGCAAAAGACGGTACAGGCTTTATGCTTGCGACTGGTTGCGAATATCCATCTGGCTCTGACTTTACAAAAGCTGACCTTATGGTTAAAATCGCAAAAGAATATACCCCTTATAAATAATTAATACATTTAAAAAGGTTGGTATGAGAGATTTTTCTCGTACCAACCTTTTTTGTATTAAAATTTTCTAAATCTATTATATCTTTTTTCTAGCATTTCTTCTGTTGTTTCTTTTTGAATTTCTTCAATTTCTGCAAAAAGGCTTTCTTTAAGGTTTTCGTAAACTTTTGAGAAGTCTTTTTCTTCTTCTATAACCTTTTCGACAACACCAAAATTTTTCATGTCTTCTGCGGTTATTTTAAGAACCTCTGCTGCTTCGTCTGCTTTTTTTGAGTCTTTCCACAAAATACTTGCACAACCCTCTGGTGAAACAACTGAATATACAGCATTTTCCATAATCCAAACTCTGTCAGCAACTGCTAGGGCAAGTGCTCCGCCCGAGCCACCCTCGCCTATCAAAACTGCGATGACTGGAGTTTTTAGAGAAATCATTTCTAACAAATTTTCTGCAATTGCCAATCCCTGTCCACGCTCTTCTGCACCTATGCCACAAAAAGCACCTGATGTATCTATAAAAGTTATGACAGGTCTTTTGAACTTTTCTGCCTGTTTCATTAACCTCAGAGCTTTTCTGTAACCCTCTGGGTATGGCATTCCAAAATTTCTTTTGAGTCTTTCTTTTGTGTCTGTTCCCTTTTCAATTGCGATAACTGTGCAAGTTTTTCCGTTGATTTGTGCAAGTCCACCGACAATAGCCTTGTCGTCTGAAAAACGTCTGTCGCCGTGTAGTTCTATAAAATCTGTAAAAATATTTTGAATATAACTTAAACCAGTTGGGCGATTTTTACTGCGAGCAGTTTGGACTCTTTCGTAAGCTGTTGGCATTTTTTTAAATCTCCCCTCTGTGCATTTCTAGTAATTTTTTAAGATATTTTTTTTGCTTTATTCTTGGCAATATTTTGTCGCAAAAGCCATGTTCTAGCAAAAACTCTGCCTTTTGGAACTCGTTTGGAAGTTTTCTTCTGATAGTTTGCTCGATAACTCTTCTGCCCGCAAAGCCAACTGTTGCAGCAGGTTCAGCGATAATTATATCGCCCTCCATTGCAAAACTCGCAGTGACTCCGCCTGTTGTTGGGTCGGTTAAGACAACAATGAAAAGTCCGCCGTTATCGCTATGTTTTTTGACAGCCGCACTTGTCTTTGCCATTTGCATAAGCGACAAAATGCCCTCTTGCATTCTCGCACCGCCTGAAACTGTGTAGCCTATAACTGGCAAATTTTCTTCTATTGCAAGCTCAAAAGTTTTTGTGATTTTTTCGCCGACAACTGTTCCCATAGAACCCATCATAAAATCTGGCTCCATAACAAATATCAGTGCTTTTTCTTCACCAATTGTTGCATATCCACAGACTACGCCTTCTTTTTCGTGGCTACTCATTTTTGCTAGTTCGAGCTTTTTGTCGTAATTTGGAAAATCTAGTTTGTTGTCACTCTCCATATTTCCCATAATTTCTTCAAAACTATCTGTGCTAAAAGCTATTCTTTGTCTTACATTCATTCTGAAATGATATCCACAAGAACAGACATTTAAATTTTCCCATAAATCACTGACAGCTGTTGCCTTGTTGCAAGCAGGGCAAACTTTGGAAATTTCCAAAGACGGCTCTGTAACACGTCCGCCAACCTCTAACTCGTTTTGTGGGGATTTGAAAAACCCCATAAGATTAATAGGCATATATATAACCATGTCATAAGGCAAAAAATTTTTGTCGCCTGTGACCGTCCTTTCTTGTGTATTTTTTTATTATACTTTATTTTAGAAATCGCAAGATAAATTAAAACTTATTCATAAAATCGGTGTAATAATTTCCGCTTTTAAAATCTTTATCTCTCAAAATTTTGATTTGTAAATCTTTGTTGTTCGGTGCACCCTCTATAACCAACTCGCAAAGGGCTGACTGCATTTTTCTGATTGCCTCTTCTCTGCTTGATGAATAGACAATCATTTTGCCTAGCATTGAGTCGTAATACGGTGGGATTGTGTAGCCTTGGTATAGGCAACTATCAAATCTTACCCATGGGCCTGACGGAACGTGTAAGAAATTGACCGAACCAACAGCTGTTGCGTTTATTCGACATTCTATTGCTGAACCAGTAATCTTTAAATCTTCTTGCTTAAATTCTAAAGAAACACCAGCGGCAATTCTGATTTGCCATTTAACAATATCGTGTCCGCTGACAAGTTCTGACACAGGATGTTCTACCTGAAGTCTTGTGTTCATCTCCATGAAATAAAAATTTTGTTCTTTATCCATCAAAAATTCTATTGTGCCAGCATTGACATAGTTTGCAGCCTTTGCCGCATTTGTTGCAGCGGTTATAAGCTTTTGCCTTGTTTCGTCTGAAACATAAGGCGATGGGCTTTCTTCTATTAATTTTTGATTATTTTTTTGAACAGAACATTCTCTCTCGCCAAGACAGACAACTCCGCCTTTTTCGTCACAGAGCAACTGAACTTCTATATGTTTAGCTGGGAAAAGGTATTTTTCCATGTACATTCTGCCATCACCAAAAGCATTTAGTGCTTCGTTGGACGCAGTTGTGTAGGCATTTTCTATATCGTCTTCTGATTTAACTAGACGTATTCCCTTGCCGCCGCCGCCAGCACTTGCCTTGAGCATAACAGGATATCCGATTTCTTTTGCCTTTTCCTTTGCTTCTTTTTCATCTTTAAGTATATCTGTTCCAGGAATGATTGGAACATTGTGGTCTTTCATGAGTTTTCTTGCTGCATCTTTGTCGCCCATTTTTGCAATAACTTTTGAGCTTGGGCCGATAAAAACGATATTGTTTTTTTCGCAAAGACTTGCAAAATCTTGATTTTCTGCCAAAAAGCCGTAGCCTGGGTGAATAGCCTGTGCCTTGTATAGCAAAGCTGTGGAGATTATTCTTGTTTGGTTAAGATAACTCTCACTTGAATTTGCGGGGCCAATGCACACTGCCTCGTCTGCCATTGCAACATGAAGACT
>JAWXUN010000037.1:0-10853 GCA_044426425.1 Clostridia bacterium
GAGGTGCTTGAGCTTTCTAACAGTTCACGAATTTCTAAGATTATTCAAATGATAGACGATGGCGAAGAGAACAAGGCATCAATTCAGGGTAATGCTGAAAAACTTGCTGATAAAATTGTGCCAGCTAGTTTGGGGCTTTCTATTGCAACTTTGTTGTTAACAAGAAATGTCGCAAGGGCCATGTCTGTTTTAATGGTGGATTTTTCATGTGCTATCAAGCTTACAACTCCGCTTGTGATTATCACAGCCTTGCATGAGGCTACGAAAAATCAAATACTCGTTAAAGGCGGAAAGTATTTAGAATTGCTTTCAAAGGCGGACACTGTTGTGTTTGACAAAACTGGAACACTAACAAAGGCTGTTCCTAAAATTTCTAAAGTAATTGCAGTTAGCGACAAATATAACCAAGATGCCGTTTTGAGGGTTGCAGCTTGTTTGGAAGAACATTTTCCACATAGCGTAGCATCTGCGATAGTTGCTCATGCAACTGAAAAAGGCTTGGTTCACCCAGAAAAACACGAAAAAGTTGAGTATATTGTTGCTCATGGTATTGCAAGTTCTTATGAAGGTCACAGGGCGATTATCGGAAGCAAACATTTTATTTTTGAAGATGAGGGCGTTGAATTTAACGAAGAATTATTCAAAACTTTGACAGAAGAAATCGGCAGTGACAGTGCTATTTATTTAGCGATTGACCACGAGCTTGTGGGTGTTATTTGTGTGCAAGACCCACCGAGGGACGACGCAAAAGAAACTATTGAAAAACTCCGTGAACAAGGTATAAAAGAAGTTGTTATGATTACTGGTGACGGCGAAGAAGTTGCTAAAAATATGTGCGAAAAACTTAATATAGACAGATACTTTGCCTCTGTTTTGCCTGATGGAAAATCGGCACTTATCAAGGCTCTAAAAGATGAGGGAAAGACTGTTTTGATGGTTGGCGACGGAATTAACGATGCCCCAGCACTTAGCATGGCAGATGTTTCTATGACGTTAAAAAGTTCTTCGGACATAGCAAGAGAAGTGTCTGACATTGCCATTCACAGCGAGAGTTTGCTCCAAATTGTATATGCAAGAAAGCTTGCTACGGCACTTATGAATAAAATTTCTAACAATTATAAATTTATAGTCGGCTTTAATTCTTCACTAATTTTGCTTGGAATGGGTGGAATTATCACTGGAAACACATCGGCTTGGCTACACAATTTTTCGACTTTGGGTTTAGCAGGTTTTTCTGCAAAATCTATCTTGAAAGAAAAGGAAGTGATTGAAAATGAAGCAACATAAATTTTGGTCATACCTCG
This sequence comes from Clostridia bacterium, assembly GCA_044426425.1. Lineage (GTDB taxonomy): Bacteria > Bacillota > Clostridia > Oscillospirales > Acutalibacteraceae > SIG603. The sequence continues at coordinate 1,305 of JAWXUN010000037.1, forward strand.
CAGTATTTGCAATGATTATGTGTATTTTCACAGGTGTAAAACACAAATGATAATATTATAAGATTTTCAATTCAATAGAAAAAGCTAAGGGAGCACATCTTATTTAGATGTGCTCCGTTTTGTTTAGAGTTTGTATTTTTCGTTTAGGTCTTCGTTGACAAAACCTATTCTATTAACAAATGAGTTCTCTTTTGTTGCCATGTTTGTTTGACCTCTGCCTGAAACAGCAAATTGTCTTGCGTCGTTATCTGTGCTTGAGTATTTTGTGAATAGCTCCTCTAGCTTTTCTTTGTTTGCTTGAATTTCTGTTTGATATGCACTGTTGTTTATCAAATTATTTTCTTCGTTTGGGTCTTTGTCTAAGTCAAAGAAAAAGTTTTCGTGATTTTTATAGTCTAAGACTAGTTTTTTTGAATTTGTCCTAAGCATACGAACAGCACCATATTCGCTACAAACCAAAACATCTCTGTTCTCAATTTGTTCGCCCTCACACAAATTTCTATAAAAACTTGTGCCTGGTTGCTCTTGGCTGTTGTCGTATTTTATATCAGCTATTTCAAGAATTGTTTGAAATATATCGCAGTGGCTATATAAATTATGATAAATTTTGTTCTCTTCTTTTATAAAAGGTGCAGAAATGATGAATGGAATTTTGACAGAAGTGTCGTACATATTTTGTGGATATGTACCGTTGCCCTTGCCCCATATACCGTGGTGACCCAAATTCATGCCGTTGTCAGCGGTGAAAATGATAACAGTATCTTCAAGCTTTCCGCTTTGCTCAAGCTTATCTAGGATTTTGCCTATGTTTTCGTCCATTGCGGTAATCGCTGCATAATATCCACGTAGATTATCTCTTCTCTCGCTTTCGTTTGTTGCGATTGGTGCACTTGTAATTTGATTTTTGTGCAAAGGTAATTTTGGCGTAAAGTTAAATTCGCTATCTCTATACATATCCAAATATTTTTTTGGGTGATTTTCTTCGTCCCATGGACTGTGCGGTGCAGTGTAGTGAACGCTTAAATAAAATGGATTTTCTTCTTTAGACAAATCATCTAAATATTCTAGTGCTTTTTCTGTTATAACATCTGTGACATATTCGTTGTGACAAGTAAATTTTCCATCTTCAAAAATATTTGGCACAAAATAACTACAACCGCCACCTTCAAGAGCTGACCACTTTGTATATCCGTTTTTGATTTTGTCGTTTGCACCCAAATGCCACTTGCCAGAGTGAGCACAGGTGTATCCGCCATCTGCTAATTCTTTGACATAAAATGGTTTTCCGTCTAAATACTCAACACCGACATCATTTTTTTTATTGCATCTATCTTTTAGTTCTGGATATTTATTGGCATCTATATTGCCACCGCTCAACCAGTCGATAACCCCGTGGTAAGATGGCAAAGTACCTGTAACAATAGATGCTCTAGCTGGCGAGCAAACTGGAGATGCACAAAAAAAGTTCTCGAATAGAACACCTTTTTCAGCAAGGCGATTAAGGTTTGGAGTTATAATATCTGTGTTCCCCGCACAATTCATTGCCCAAGCACCTTGGTCGTCACTTAAAATAAATATAATATTTGGCTTTTTCAAAACAATTCCTCCTAAATTAAAAAATTTGTTATGTATTAATTATAACAGCTTTAGTTTTAAACAGCAATACTGTAAATCAAAAAAAATAAATAATTTATGTTTTGTATTGATATATTATATTAGAAGTTGTATAATTAATATAAATTTAAATATTCAAGTTGATATAATAGGAGGATTAGCTGTTGAAAAGAGAAGAAGTTGTGTCGGATATTGAAAAAAGATTGATACCGATAGGAAGAATTTTAGAAGACGAAAATTATAATGTTTGGGGTTGTAGTCCAGTATATGGTGATGATGGTTTGGTTCATGTTTTTTATTCTAGGTGGAAAAACAAATACGACCATACAGGTTGGCTTTCTGCTTGTGAAATTGCACACGCTGTTGCAGATAAACCAGAAGGGCCATACAGGTTTGTTGGTGTTGCACTGAGTGGCAGAGGTGGAAATCACTGGGACTCTTGGACAATTCACAACCCATCTGTCTACAAGGTTGACGGAAAATTTGTCTTGCTATATCTTGGTTCAGATGGTTCAAAGCTAAACAAAACTTGTGACGAACTAAGCGAGATGAGCAAAGAAGAAAGCTCTTGTTATTTTAAAAAATTGGTGCAAACCCAAAGGGTAGGCATGGCTATTACTGATGATTTGAACAAAGAGTGGACACGTATTTCGGACAAAATGCCAACAATTGATATCAGCGACGATAGCAAAGATTGGGACTCTGCCTGTGTTTCTAACCCTGCTTTTGTTAAAACCCCAGAGGGAAAATATCGCTATTATTACAAGGCTTTTGGAAAAGATGATAGAGAAAAAAATTTGGTTAACCGTAGATATGGTTTTGCCGAGGCAGAAAAACTGGAAGGGCCATATATAAAATATGCAGGGAACCCTGTTGTAGATTTTTCAAAATTTGGAAAAATCATTCAACTAGAGGACGCTTATATTTGGTATGAAAAAGAAAAATATCACATTATAATGCGTGATATGGGTGTTTTTAATCACGAATATGGATTGTATATAAAATCAGAAAACGGCATTGATTGGAGTGAGCCAGAAATTGGTTATTATCAAGCGGACAAATATTTTAAAGAAGAAATTCTAGAAATCTCAAGAGAGGGAAGATTTGAACGTCCACAAATGTTGATGAATGGAGAAAATCCAGAATATTTATTCTGTGCTTTTCGTGGTGGTAAATACAAAACATCAAGTGGTGTTGTATTTAAAATTGCAAATACATAAAATAAAGAAGAGGAAACTTTTTTTGAAAGTTTCCTCTTCTATTTGCTTGTGATTATTTACCGCAACAGCTCATGCCATGTTTCACACGGTCTTTTTCTTCTGAGCGTTTTGCATCGTTCCAACGGTCTGTTGTTCCGACAAGATAACCTGTAATTCTTCTAATTCTTTCAAAGCTTTTGCCTTCGCCTACTAATACTGTGTTATCTTCAATTTTTCTTGCTGACATAATTTATTTCTCCTTTTAAAATGTTTTTTTAGTATTTTAGTGATGTATAATCTGGTACATCGTGATATTTTTTTCTGAGCTCTTTGAGTTTTGCAACGCTTACGCCCTCGCCGTCACGTCTGCCACATCTTGGGCAACATTCGTCGATAATTCCATTAAATCCACAGACAGGGTCACGGTCAACAGGGTGGTTGACAGAGCCGTATCCGATGCCTTCTTCTTTCATGCATCTAATGATACTCTCAAAAGCTTCGATATTTTTGCAAGTATCGCCGTCAAGCTCAACATAGCTGATGTGTCCTGCGTTTGTTAGAGCGTGGAACGGTGCTTCTTTTTTTATTTTTTTATAAGCGTTGATGTTGTAATAAACAGGTACGTGGAAAGAGTTTGTGTAGTAATCTCTGTCATTAACACCTTTTATTATTCCAAATTTGCTTTTGTCTATTCTGACAAATCTGCCAGAAAGTCCCTCTGCTGGTGTTGCGAGCAAACTCCAGTTAAGTTTTGTTTGTTCAGCCATGTCATCTAGTTTTTTTCTCATGTAGGTGACAATTTCTAATCCAAGGGCATAGCTTTCGTCACTTTCGCCGTGATGTTTGCCTGTTAGTGCGACAAGTGTTTCAGCAAGTCCGATAAATCCGATTGAAAGAGTGCCGTGTTTGATAACCTCTGCGATAGAGTCGTTTTTGTCGAGTTTTTCAGAGTCTATCCAAACACCTTGACCCATTAGGAATGGGTAGTTATAAACTTTTTTGCTACATTGAATTTTAAATCTATGCAAAAGTTGTTCTTCTACAAGTTCAAAACGGCTATCCAAAATCTCGTAGAATTTTTTTAAATCGCCTTTTGCCTCAATACCAATTCTTGGTAGATTGATTGATGTGAAGCTAAGGTTACCTCTGCCACAAGTGTGCTCACGCTCTTTGTCGTAGCTATTGCCCATAACTCTTGTTCTGCAACCCATGTAAGCAACTTCTGAATTATAGTCGCCCTCTTTGTAGTATTGAAAGTTAAACGGAGCATCTAAGAAACTAAAGTTAGGGAAGAGTCTTTTTGCAGAAACTCTCATAGCGAGTTTGAATAGGTCGTAGTTAGGGTCGTTTGGATTGTAGTTAACGCCCTCTTTTACCTTGAAAATTTGGATTGGGAATATTGGTGTTTCGCCATCGCCAAGTCCTGCTTCTGTTGAAAGTAAAAGGTTTTTAATAACCATTCTTGCCTCTGCACTTGTGTCTGTTCCGTAGTTAAGAGAACTGAATGGAACTTGTGCACCAGCACGAGAGTTCATTGTGTTGAGGTTGTGGATAAGAGCCTCCATAGCTTGATATGTTGCTTTGTCAGTAACTCTTAATGCTGTTTTCTTTGCGAAATCAAAAGCTTTTTTAATTTCTTCTTTATCTAATTTAATTTGAGTTTGTTCATTTAAAAATTGTTTTTCAAGTTCTTCTAAAAATTCATCTACACGCTCTAAACTTCTTAGAGTTGGGATATCCTCACAAAGAGTTTTGATTAAGTCTAGTGCATCTTGATACACTACATCTTGTGTTAGCTCGAAATATTGTGATAATGCTTTTTTGATTTCTTTTGCATAAGTTTTTCTAACACCATCAGCCATTGAAAAGTCGAAGTTTGGAACACTTTGTCCGCCGTGCATCTCATTTTGGTTAGCTTGAATTGCGATACAAGCAAGAGCTGCGTAACTTCTGATATCGTTTGGCTCTCTAAGATAACCATGCCCAGTTGAAAAACCGCCATCAAATAGTTTGATTAAATCAATTTGACAACAAGTTTCTGTAAGAGTATAGAAGTCTTTGTCGTGAATATGAATGTCGCCAACTGCGTGAGCCTCTGTTATATCTTGTGGCAACACGTATCTGTCATAAAAACTCTTTGCACCCTCTGAGCCGTATTTAAGCATTGTGCCCATTGCTGTGTCGGCATCAATGTTTGCATTTTCTCTTTTAAGGTCTGTGTCTTCGGCAGGCTTAAAGCTTAAATCTTGATAAATATGAACCAAGTCTGCTTCCATATCACGCATTTGTTGGTGCTCGGCACGGTATAAAATATATGCTTTTGCAGTTTGTGCATAATCTGTTTCGATTAATGCCTCTTCCACTATATCTTGTGTTTCTTCTACATTTGGTACTTTGCAGAGTTTGTCAAGTTTTGACACTATCACTTGTGTTAAATTCTCTAAATATTCATCACTCATGTGCTCTTTTGCTATGCGTATATTGGCTTTGAATATGGCATTTTTGATTTTTTTTGGGTCAAATGCCACTTTTTCGCCATTTCTTTTAATAATATGTTCTATCATTTCTCAAATTTCCCTTTGCTAAATTATTTTATCTAGTGAATATATTATACAATATATTTGCTAAGTTGTCAATACCTAAACACAATATATAGTGTTTAGGTATTTGGTGTAAAATATTAAAATTTTGTTTATTTTATCTAAATCAGCAAAGTTTGATGCCAAGTTCTGCGAGTTGCTCTGTGTCAACATCACCTGGTGCAGCGGTCATAATTTCACTAGCGTTTTGAACTTTTGGGAAAGCGATAACATCTCTTAGGCTCTCGCAATCCATCATAATCATTGCAATTCTGTCTAGTCCTAGACCCATTCCGCCGTGTGGTGGTGCACCGTATTTGAACGCTTCAAGCAAAAATCCGAATTTTGACATCGCCTCTTCTTGAGAAAGACCAAGCAAATCGAACATTCTGCTTTGTAGTTCTGGGTTTGTAATTCTGATTGAACCACTGCAAAGCTCAACACCGTTCAGAACAAGGTCATAAGCCTTTGCTTTAACAGAACCTTTGTCGCCCTCTAGGCTATCAAGGCACTCGTCCATTGGCGATGTGAATGGGTGGTGCATTGCAAGCCACTCGCCACTCTCTTCGTCATATTCAAAGAATGGAAATTCTGTAATCCATAAAAAGTTAAAACCTTTTGGAATAATATCTAGTTTTTTTGCAAGAGTTGTTCTAAGCATTCCAAGTTGAGAAAGAACGTGTGAGCTATTTGTGTCAGCGATGATTAGAACAACGTCGCCAGCCTCTGCTCCTGTTTTTGCAAGAATTGCGTTCATCTCGTCTTCAGTCATAAATTTAGCGAAAGAAGATGTTGTTGCATCTGCGAGTCTAACCCAAGCAAGACCTTTTGCACCTATGCCCCTTACATATTCGGTTAATTTGTCAACTTCTTTTCTAGTAAGTGTCTTAACGTTGTTTTTTGCAACGATAGCACGAACGCTACCGCCACCATTAATTGCACCAGTGAACACACCAAAACCAGAGTCTTTGACAATTTCAGAGATATCACAAATCTCCATACCATATCTTGTGTCTGGCTTGTCAGAGCCAAAACGCTCCATTGCCTCTTTGTATGTCATGCGTGGTATTGGAAGAGAAATATCTTCGTTAAGAATTTCTTTGAAAAGTCTTTTTACATAGCCCTCGCCCATTGCCAAAACATCGTCAACATCAACAAAAGACATCTCAAGGTCAATTTGTGTGAACTCTGGTTGTCTGTCTGCCCTAAGGTCCTCGTCACGGAAACAACGAGCAATTTGGATATATCTGTCAAATCCAGCAACCATAGAAAGTTATTTGTATAGTTGAGGTGATTGTGGAAGAGCGTAGAAAGAACCCTTGTGAATACGGCTTGGTACTAAGAAGTCACGAGCACCCTCTGGAGTTGACTTTATTAGTATAGGAGTTTCAATCTCGATAAATCCATTGTCGTAGAAATAATCTCTTGTAACTTTAGAAATTTTGTGACGCATCATAATGTTATTTTGCAAGTCAGGGCGTCTTAAATCAAGATATCTATATTTAAGTCTGATGTCTTCACCAGCTTTTGAGTTAGGAAGAATTTCGAAAGGAGGTGTTTCTGATGCACCTAAAATTCTAAGTTCTTTAACCTCAAGCTCAATTTCGCCTGTTGGGATATCTTTGTTTTTTGAACTTCTCTCACGAATAACACCAACTGCTGCAAGAACAAATTCACTTCTCACAGTAAAAGCTTTTTCAAAAATCTCTCTGTCTGTGCTGTCATCAAATGCAAGTTGAATTACGCCAGTTCTGTCACGCAAATCAATAAAAATAAGTTGTCCGAGGTCACGTCTTCTTTGAACCCAGCCATAAACTGTCACAGTTTGTCCGATGTTCTCGCTTCTAAAGTCACCGCAATAAGCAGTGCGTTTTAGTCCGTTTATATTTTCGATATTCATAAAAAAATTCCTTTCAAATTAAAATGCTAAATCATTTAAGTCCATTGCTTTTGTTGTTTCTGTTATAAAATCATCAATAAAGTCTTCTCCAATAGAGATTTTAACTTTTTCGCCTGTTTCCATGTTTTTCATCTCTGCTGTGTTGTTCTGGAGTTCTTCTTCGCCGATTACAATGCTGTATTTTGCACCGATTTTAGAAGCGTATTTCATTTGTGCTTTTAGCCCTCTTGTGCACAAATCATATTCAGCATAAACTCCGCAATCACGCAAAGTGTTCGCAAGTTTAGCAGATTTTTTGTTTGCCTCTTTGCCCATAGATGCAATATAAACTTCACATTCGTCCTCTTGTGAAAGGTCAATTCCTTGACTTTCGAGAGTTAAAAGCAAACGCTCTAAGCCCATGCCGAAGCCGAGGGCAGGTGTGTCTTTGCCACCCATTTCTTCAACCAATCCGTCATATCGTCCACCGCCACAGACAGTGCTTTTTGCACCAATACCCTCTGCGACAAATTCAAAAACAGTTCTTGTGTAGTAGTCAAGGCCACGCACAATACTTGGGTTTACGGTGAAAGCGATGTCAAAAATATCTAAATATTCTTTAACAGTTTCAAAGTGTTCCTTGCAATCGTCACATAGATAGTCAAGGATAACAGGTGCTTTTTCTGCGATTTTTGCACAAACAGGACTTTTGCAGTCAAGTATTCTCATTGGGTTTCTTTCAAGGCGAGAATTGCAAGTTTCACAAAGCTCTTCTTTGTTCGCATTAAAATAATCTTTTAGTGCTTGGTTAAATTTCGCACGGCAAACAGGGCAACCAATAGAGTTAATCTCTAGGCTGATGTCCTTTAGACCGAGTCTATCAAAAATGCCACTCACAAATCTGATTAAATCAGCGTCTGCAACAGGCTCTTTTGTGCCAAAAATTTCTACACCAAATTGGTGAAATTCACGAAGTCTACCAGCTTGTGGTTTTTCGTATCTATAACAAGAAGTGAAATAGTTGAATTTTTGTGGAAATCCCTTGTTAAAAATACCACTTTGTAGCATAGCACGAACGGCTCCAGCTGTGCCCTCTGGGCGTAGAGTGATACTTCTGTTGCCCTTGTCCTCAAAGGTGTACATTTGTTTTTCGACAACGTCAGTAGTATCGCCAACACCTCTCAAAAAAAGCTCTGTGTGCTCAAAAACAGGGGTTCTAATTTCTTTAATTCCATATCTTGAGCATTCGTCTGCTAGGATATATTCAAGAGTCTGCCATTTTGCAGTTTGTTCAGGCATAAGGTCCTGTGTGCCTTTTGGTGCTTGTGTTATAAGTGCCATATTAAAAATCTCCATTTCAATTTAGTTTAAAATTCAAATAAAAAAAATCGTCCCTTGTACTAAAAAATGTACAAGGGACGAAGATAAACATTTCGTGGTGCCACCCTTTTTCGGAGAAAAATCTCCCTTTAATTCTTTAACGCAGAAATACGCCTAAAAAGGTTCAGCTCAGAAATTGTCTTTCACAACAAGGCAAACAAAGGGGCTTTCAGCATAGGTCCCTCTCTCTTTGTGTTTTAATTGAAGTTACTTTTTTTCGTCAAAGCTATATTTTTTTGTGGCGAATGTTATGAATGCATATACTCACGCCAATCGAGATCGCCTCTCTCTAGTCCGTGAATTAAAACCTCAGCTGTTGCAATGTTTGTAGCAACAGGGATTTGATACATATCGCAAAGTCTTAATAAATTTAGGTCGTCTGGCTCATGTGGTTTTGCATCTAGCGGATTTCTAAATAAAAGCAACATATCAATTTCGTTGCAAGCAATTCTTGAACCTATTTGTTGACCACCGCCCTGAGAACCGCTCAAAAATTTTTGTATATTAAGTCCAGTAGCGTCACTTAGCATTTTGCCTGTTGTGCCAGTTGCACAGAGGTTGTGTTTGGATAAAACACCGCAATAAGCGATACAAAATTGAACCATTAATTCTTTTTTAGCATCATGTGCAATTAGTGCAATATTCATTTTTGTTTATTCCTTTCAAAATAAATTATAGTTGGCAAAGATTAAGAGGAATATTTTCACCTAAAAGTCTTGCCGAAATACGTGTTAAAGCATACATTGCTTTTGAATTTTTTTGTGCCATTACGCCTTGTAAAAAAAAGGCGACAAGATTATCGTCGTGTGGGACGACACCCAAAAGAGAAATAGAAGTTTCGTCAATTACTCTATCTAAATCTTCAAAAATTCCAATTTTTTTAAATAGACTAGGGTTG
>JAWXUN010000038.1:0-10810 GCA_044426425.1 Clostridia bacterium
TCCAATGCCGCCTCTATATCGGCGTGCATAACAGATAGACTTTGCTTTGGCTCTAGCTCCAAAAGCTCTCTGGCTGTTGCGTTTATATATGGGTGACAGACAGAATCTAGGCTGTAATGACAGATAAATCCAAAAAAGTACGAGGCTAGTTCGATAGAACTATTTTCTGTGAGGTATTCTCGCATATTCTCTAGCATTAAAAGTGGCTCTGTTTTGTGGAACATTCCGCCAAATTCTGCTATTTTTTCGCCTTTCATCCATGGCAAAATTCTGTGTGTAAAAAAGAAATCTGGCCCTTGTGCTCCGTATAAAAAAGCTGGCTTATAGACCCTTATATTATTTTTTCTCTCTATATCTTTCAGCACGATTTCAGCGTGCAATTTGTGTAAAACTGGTGCTGGCATATTCATATCTCCTTTTCAAATAGTTGATGAAAACTTCCCCTTATGTCATCTTTTATTTCAGAAATTATTTGTTTTTCAAAGTTTAGTGCCTTGTTTTCAAGACAAATTTTGTGGCAATGCAAGGCTTGCCTTTTGATATACTCTGTGCTTCCGCCATATAAATCATCACCCGCAATCGGAAGATTTATTGAGCTTAGGTGCACTCTGATTTGGTGAGTTCTGCCTGTGTGTATCCGAACTTTTAAAAGACTGTGACTATCATTGTGACATAGTCGCCAAAAATTGGTTTTTGCCTCTTGACCTGCTCCAACATCTCTTTTAATTCGGCTACCCTCTGCAAGACAAATTGGCGAATTAATCTCTCCGCTTTCTGGTGCTACGCCCTCGCAAACGGCTAGATACTCTTTTTTTGTAACTTTTGTAGATGCAGAAATTTTATTTTTTGCAATAACAATAACTCCACTTGTGTTCCTATCAAGGCGATAAATCGGGCGAAAAGTTATGTCTTTTCTCATAAACGCAACGGCATTTAAAAGGCTACCGCTTATGTGCTCGCCTGCTGGATACACCGCCATATATGGCTTTTTGTCTATAACAAGAAAATTGTCGTCCTCAAAAAGAATATCAATTGGGATATCCTCTTTTTCGTATTCTTTTTTCACTGTTGTGTCTGGAACAAGTGTGAGAACATCGCCTTTTCTCATAGTTTTTGTGACAAAGGCAATTTCTCCGTTGAGAAAAATTCCGCCTTGTTTCAGCTTTGTCATCGCCCTTGCGGATATTCCCAGATGTTGACGAATATATGTTTTTATCGTCACTTCATCTCTTTCTATTGTATAATTTATGCTCATTTTTTTCGGCTTGCCATATCAACTGCAAGTTTTTTTAAAAAAGCCGTGTCACCCTCAAAACATTCAAGTGATTTTATAGCTTTTTCTGTATATTCCTCAACTAATGCCTGTGCTTTTTCTAGTCCCAAAATGCTGACATAGTTGCACTTTTCTAGCTCTTTATCCATGCCTATATTTTTGCCAAGCTCATTCTTGTCGCCAATAACATCAAGGATATCATCACGAATTTGAAAAGCCATGCCAAGACTCTCGGCATATTCTTTTGCGGAATCAATTTGTCTTTCAGTTCCGCCACCAACTATAACACCCATCTCGCAAGCTGATTTGATTATAGCAACGGTCTTGCCCATATTCATAGCCTTTAGCTGTTTTATATCTAAAATTTTTCCCTCACTTTGAAGGTCAATGCACTGTCCACCAATCATTCCGTGTACGCCTGCATATTTCGCAAGTGATTTAGATGCTTTGACAATTTTGTCGCTTTCAATTTGTGCATTTAGCATAATTTCAAAAGCCATTGTCAGTAGTCCATCACCAGCGATTAGAGCAATATCCTCGCCAAAAACCTTGTGATTTGTCGGTCTGCCACGTCTTAAATCATCGTTATCCATGCATGGCAAATCGTCATGAATTAGCGAATAACAATGTATCATCTCTACTGCACAGGCAAAAGGCATGGCATCTTTTTCGCTACCTGCACACAACTTTGCAAAAGAAAGGCAAAGGATTGGTCTAATCCTCTTTCCGCTTGCCAAAAGGCTGTATGCCATGGCCTCGAAAACGCTCTCTTTATATTCTTTTTTATATTTATCAAGAAATTGGCTGAGTTCCTTATCAATTTTTTCAATCATAATTATGACCATGTCAGGTTTGCTATTCAAAATTCTATAAAGGCATTTTGTTTAGTATTCCGTGACCAACCTTTCCTGTTTATTTTCAATTTTATAACTACTTTTTTTAGGTATCACTAATTTCTGAAACTTTTTTCTTTGCTGTTTCTAATTTTTCGTAGCAAAACAGACTGAGTTTTGAGCCCTCTTCAAAAAGTTTTATGCTTTCGTCAAGGCTTAAATCGCCTTTTTCTAGCAAAAAATTTATCTCTTCTAGTCTTGAGAGTGCTTTTTCAAAAGTAATTTTCGTTGGCATTATACATTCTCCTTTTTCAAAACTAAATCGGCTTGTCCGTCTTGTAGTCTTGCTTTTATTACATCGTCTTGACCAATATCGCTGACATTTTTAAGCGTCTTTTCGTCAATAGAAAGCACTGCGTATCCTCTTTTTAAAACCTTGAGAGGACTCAGGCTATCTAAAACAGAAATCTGTTTTGAGAGCAAATGCTCGCAATTTTCGATTTTGTGGCGATTGTATATCTCTATATTTTTTGAAAGAATTTTGTGTTTATCTTGCTTTTTTTCTATAAACAAATTAAAACTCTCCGAAAGTCTTGAGCATCTATCTAGGGCAATGCTGTAATTATTAATTTTTGCATCAATCAAATATCTGATACTAGCATAAATTTTTAGAATTTTCTCTTTTTCTTCATCAACAAATGGAACAGCAAGTTCTGCTGCCGCACTTGGCGTTGACGCCCTTAAATCTGCAACATAATCGCAAATAGTATAGTCGTTTTCATGCCCAACTGCCGAGATAACTGGTGTTTTTGCTTCATAAATCGCCCTTGCAAGCTCTTCGTCATTAAACGCCCACAAATCCTCTAGCGAGCCGCCACCTCTGCCGATTATGATAAGGTCTACGTTGTCGCTATCTGCTTTTTGAAGTGCCGACAAAAGTTCTGGAACAGCTTTTTCTCCTTGAACTGTGCATGGATAAAGCTTGACTTTGCTAAGTCCCCAGCGTCTTTCTAATATGCTAAAAACATCTCTGACCGCCGCACCTGTTGGCGATGTTATAACAGCTATTTTTTCTGGATATCTTGGCAAAGTTTTTTTGTGGAACTCGTCAAAAAGCCCCTCTTTGCTAAGTTTTTCCCACAATTGCTCGTAGGCTAAATTGAGTGCCCCCAAGCCGTCTGGTTGCATATCTTCTATATAAAGTTGATATTGACCGCCTACATCGTAAACCGACACACGTCCTCTTGCTATAATTTTCATTCCGTCGCAAGGCTTGAACTTAAGTCGTTTAGCGGACGAGGCAAACATCACTGCTTTTATAACAGATTTGTTGTCTTTTAGCGATAAATAAATATGACCGCTTTTGTAGTGAATATTAAGGTTAGAAATCTCGCCAACTACAAATAATTTGTTAAGTTTTGGGTCGAAATCAATCACCGATTTAATGTACGTATTCAGTTGAGAAACACTTATGCAATTATTCATATCTTTCCTTTGTGCCTAGCCAAAACAGCTATTCCCGCAGCATTGTCGCAAGAAAATTCTGGGCTTGCAAAATACGCTTTATATTTTTCTTTAAATCTTTTTTGTATAAGACTGTTTGAGGCAACTCCGCCTGAAAAAACAATTGGAAGTCCTCTGTATTTATCTGTGATTTTTTCGCAAATTTTGTCTAGGTTTGCAGAGATATATTCAAGACAATACTTTGCGATATACTCTGGTTTTTCGCCTTTTTTATGCAAATTTTCGCATTGATTTTGCAGACCAGAAAGGCAAAAATCCATGCCTTTTATGCTTGCCCTAACTTTTATTTTTTCCTCGCAATTTTGTGCCAATTTGTCTAGCTCTTTTCCACAAGGAAACTGAAGTCCGAGCATTACTCCGACTCTGTCCACGGCTTGTCCTGCGTTTAAATCTAGCGTTTCAGAAATTATTTCTATTTTGTTCAAAACTCCGCCACTTACCAAAACCGCCTCGCTTGTTCCACCTGAAAGATGAAATGCGACAAAGTCTTTTTCTAGCAAATCAAGCCTTTTTGCACTATAAAGAGCTGCGGCAATGTGACCTTGTTGATGCGAGAATTTATAGACAGGAATATTTAGGGCATTCCCCAAAATTTCTGCTGTGCTAAGCCCCACCAAAAAACAAGGCATATAAGAATTTTCTAGGCTACGTGGCTTTTCTGACACACCGATAGCCGATAGATTTTTTGGCAACAAATTCGCCAAAACCTCTGGCAACTGCTTTGTGTGATGAAAAACTGCGTCACTTTGTCTTATGCCAAGCTCGCCTTTTGCGACAGGCAAAAGTTTTTTTGACTGCAAAATATTTTCGCCATCAAACACAGCGGACGAAGTTGTGTAATTGCTTGTATCAAGCCCTAAAACAAAATTTTTCATTTATCTTGTTTTTTCGCAGACAAGTTCTTTGTCTTTTGCAACGCTTGATAACACACCATTTACATAAGGTGCATCGTCTTTATCGCCGTATATTTTAGCTAATTCAACAGCCTCATTGATACTTACGCTAACAGGAATATCTTTTTCGTACATAATCTCGTAAATACAAAGTCTTAGGACCGCTAGGCTAACTTTTGAGAGTCTGTCCACTTTCCATTTTGTAGAATATTTATTGATTGCGTGGTTGATATGCGAGATGTTAGAGTCTACACCGCAGACCAAGTCAAATGCGAAAGCTTCTATTTTTTCTTTGTTAATTTCTTCGGCAATCAAGATTATTTCGCTCATAACTTCGCCTACAACAGCTTGTTCAAACAAAAGTTTAAACGCTGTTTCTCTTTGTTCATGTCTTGTCATTTTGACCTCTTTTATTCTTTTAGTTTTTTTATTTTTTACGCCATTTTCTAAAATATTTAAACATTGAAACAATGATAATCTTAAAATATTTCAAACTGCCTGTGTGTGCACGCTCCCAAAGATGAATTACCTCTGTTTCACGAAGCATAACAGCACGGCTTTTTAAATTGACTCGTCTTGTTAAATCTGCGTCTTCAAAATACATGAAAAAACGCTCGTCAAAACCGCCAAGTTCCTTAAAAACTTTCGTTCTTATCGCCATAAAGCAACCAGTGCAAAACTGAATATCAATGATATTTTTATCACGCTCGTTAGCCTTTGTATACTCTTCTTGCCAGTCTTTTTTTATATTAAAATATCTGCTGATAAGATATTTTACTTTTGGATTGCTAAGGGCGAGCATTTGCTCGTTTCCGTCTGGACTCATAATTTTTGGACAAAGCAAATTGACAGATTTTTCTTTTTCCAAATAATTAATTATTGTTTCAAAAGTATCGTCTTTTACAAGGATATCAGGATTTATCACAAAATGATACTCACTATCTATTATATCCAAAACTTTGTTGTGTCCCCAACCAAAACCCTTGTTTCCGCCGTTTTCTAAAATAGTTACAGTTGGAAAATTTTCTCTTATAATCTCGAGCGTATTATCTGTCGAATTATTGTCGGAAATATACAATTTTAGATTTAAATTCTGCGATTTATCGACCACAGATTTGACAGTTTGCTCAATTTTATCAGCACAATTATAGGTAACTATACAGGCGGATAATTTTATATTATTTATCAAGAATTTTTATCTCCAAATTTTTTTCTATTTTTTAGCGTTTACACTTAGTTTTATTGTACTATTTTATCCGCAAAATGTCAAGAAAAAAAAGCGGAGCGAACAAGGTTCGCCCCAAAATTTTTTTTTATTTAAATCATTGATGTAATCACAAAGTATGCGATTATTATTATTCCGAGGACTATTCTGTACCAACCAAATGCCTTGAAATCGTGTTTTTTGATGTAGCTCATCAAGAATTTTATTGCGAAAATTGACACAACAAATGCGACAATCATTCCGAGTCCGAGGGCGAAGAGTTCGTCGCTTGTGAAGTCTAGTCCGAATTTTAGGAGTTTGTATCCGCTTGCGGCAAACATTGTTGGAATTGCCAAAAAGAAAGTGAACTCGGACGCTGCAACCCTTGAAACACCCATGATAAGTGCACCGACAATTGTTGCACCTGACCTTGATGTGCCTGGAATCATTGCCAAAACTTGGAAAATACCAATTATCACTGCAAGTTTGTATGTAATGTCGTCTACGCTCTCGATTTTTTTGAGCCTTTTTGCTTTTTTGTTGTTTCCGTTTTCGATTAAAATAAACGCAACACCATAGACTATGAGCATTGTGGCAATTGTGAGCGGTGTGCCAAAGTTTTCTTCAAGAAAATCGTCGATAAAAAGTCCAACAGCTGATGGCAAACAGGCAACAAAAACTTTTGTCCACATGATAAAAATACTTTGTTCCCATTTAATTCCGCCTTTGCCGATACTGAACGGAAAAATTTTCTTCCAAAAAACAAGTATTACAGCCAAAATTGCACCAAACTGAATTACTACAAAAAACATATTTTTAAATTCTTCTGTGAAATTTAGCTGAATAAATTCATCAACCAAGAGCATGTGACCTGTGCTACTGATTGGCAGCCATTCGCTGATGCCCTCAACAATGCCTAGCACCACGATTTTTATAATTTCTATAATGTCCATATTACACCCTTAAAGCCTTTACAAATCTATCTGTTTTCATTCCTCGTGAACCTTTTACCAGAACGCAGTCGCCTGTTTTTACATAATTTTTTAAAAAGGCTTCTGCCTCGTTATACTCTAAAAAATGTCTTGATTTTTCTTCGTCATTAAATGCTATATTTATATATCTCGACTCTTTTCCGAATGTCAAGAGAAAATCTATATTCATTTTTTTTGCATATTCGCCAACTTCTCTGTGGCCTTTTTCAGAGTAATCGCCCATCTCTAAAACATCTGACAAAATAGCAATTTTTCTGCCCTTAAGCTTGCACAAAACATCAATCGCACATTTCATTGAATCTGGGCTTGCGTTGTATGTGTCGTCAATAATTGTGCAGTTTTCTGTCTTTAAAATCTGTTGTCGCATTTCTGGCGGAGTGTATGATGATATAGATTTGACTGATTTTTCTGTGCTCAAATTCAGCGTTTCGGAAACAGCCAAAGCTGTCAGTGCATTTCTTATGTTATGCTCACCCAAAACAGAGAGAGTCATTGGGATTTTTTCGCCATTTCTTAGACAAGAAAAACTTGTGCCATTTTCGTTTTCCACAATGTCCGTCGCTCTGTAATCGCAGTTTTCTCCAAGTCCAAACTCTATGACTTTGAAAGATAAATTTTCTTTTAGCGTTTTTAGCAGTTGGTCGTCACCATTTACAAACAAAATAGAATTTTGGGAGAACTTATCTGTTATATGCAATTTTTCTTTCATAATATTTTCTTTTGTTCTATGAAATTCAATATGCGAAACACCTACATTTGTGAAAACTGCATAGTTTGGCATTGCACAATTTGTGAGTTTTTCCATCTCGCCTTTTAGACTCATGCCCATCTCTATAATCGCAACTTCGTGCTCTTTTTCAATTCTTAAAAGCGTGAGTGGCAAACCAATTTGGCTGTTTGCGTTGCCGAGTGTTTTGAGCGTAGAAACTTGGTTTTCGATAGCCAAAGACACAATCTCTTTTGTGGTGGTTTTGCCAACACTGCCTGTTATGCCAATCACTGGGATATTCATTTTTTTTCTGTGATTATTCGCAAATTTTTGCAAGGCTACAACAGTGTCCTCAACTAATATATAATCGCCCATTGCGTTGTCTATTTTGTGCATACTAAAACTCGAAACACCTTTTTGAAAAAGTGCATCAATAAATTTGTGTGCATCGACTTTTTCGCCAACTATTGGCACAAAAAGAGCATTTTCGTGTTCTTCTCTGCTGTCTAAAAACAAGGTTTTTATTACCTTTTCACCATCACCAAAAACCGTTCCGTCGCACATTTGTGCAATTTCTTTGAGTTTATAGTTCAATGCCTAATTCCCCCATAACTTCTTTGATAACATCTCTTTCGTCAAATGGATATTTTACACCTTTTATGTCTAAATAGTCCTCGCTACCCTTGCCAGCTAGAACAATAATATCGCCTTTTTGTGCGTTTTTAATAGCGTATCTAATCGCTTCTTTTCTTTGCGGAACAACAACGTATTCTCCGTTAGTTTTGTTAATTCCTGTTTTTATATCTTCGATTATATCCAGAACTTCCTCAAATCTTGAGTTATCTTCTGTGATAATAGACAAGTCTGCAAGATTGCCACTGCTCTCGCCCATCTCGAAACGTCTAACTTTTGGACGGTTTCCACCTGCACCAAAAATAGAAATCAATCTGTTTGGCTTGTATTCTCTGAGTGTTGAGAGAACATTTTCCATGCTGACAGCGTTGTGTGCATAGTCTAGCAAAAATGTGAAATCGTCGCTGACTTTTACAGGTTCAACTCTTCCACGAACCTTAACTTCTTTAAGTCCTGATAAAATCGCTTTTTCGTCTATGCCCAAAATATGTGCAACAGTTATCGCAGACAGTGCGTTATATGCATTGAATTTTCCTGGAATTGACATTTCTGCCGTAAAATTTTCTTTTCCGCTAACATCAACACTTGAACCAAGAGAGCCATTTTCTGAAATTAAGTGGCTGTTATTACCTTTGATATCCGCTTTTTCTGAAAAGCCGAATTTTGTTATATTGCAATTGCTTTTTTCTATAATATAATCTGCTTTTTCGTCGTCAATATTAATAGCAGCATTTTTGCACATAGAGAAAAGCATTGCTTTTGAGTCTAGGTATTCGTCTAAATCCTTGTGCTCAACTCCGCCGATATGGTCGTGAGAAAAGTTTGTAAACACTGCACAATCAAAATCAAATCCATATACACGGTAGTCCCTAAGACCGATGGAGCTAACCTCCATAACCATATATTCGCAATCTTTTTCTACCATTTCTGCCATAAATTTTTGCACAAGATAACTCGCAGGAGTTGTGTTATCTAGCGACTCTACCTCGTCGCCAATAATTTTTCCGATAGTTCCGATAACGCCAACTTTTGCAGAAGTTTTTTCTATGATAGCTTTAAGCATAAAGGCTGTTGTCGTCTTGCCTTTTGTGCCTGTAATTCCGATTGTTTTTAGTTTTTTGTATGGATGACCGAAAAACTGCATTGACAAAAGAGCCAAGGCTTTTTGTGTGTCTGGCACGACAACTAGCTTTGCATTTATATCAATTTCTTTTTGTGCAACTACAACTTTTGCACCCATTTCTACAGCTTTTTCTGCGTAATTGTGTCCGTCCACTGCTGAGCCAACAATGCAAACAAACACACAATTTTCTTTGCATTTTCTTGAGTCGAAAACAATGTCCGAAACATCAAAATCCTTGATTTTTTCATTTACAGAAAGTATTTCTAATAATTTATTTATATTCATAAAAAAGACCTTTCTTTTTTTTATTTGCAAAAACTACATTTTCGGACATGGCAAGCCATGTCCCTATACGTGGGAACTTAGTGAAAAGGTAATAGTGAAGAGTGAAAAAGTAATGTGAAAATCCTTACGGATTTTTTGATTAAAGTTTTGTATAGTATAATTTATTTAGAAAATATAGTTTGTAAAACAATATATAATTAAGAAATCGCAAGATTTCCGCTATACCTCTTAACTTTTCACTTTTACTTATTACTTAAGTTACCGACTATGAGCCCCAACCCTACATTCAAAAAATTATTTCGTTCTGACAAATGCACTTTTTCTTGTGCCACAAATTGGGCATATCCAGTTTTCGCCTAGCTCCTCAAAACTGAAGTTTGGGTCATCGTATACATATCCACAAAGATTGCACTTAAAACTTTCGCCAGAACTTTTGTCAAACGTATTCTCTGGTGGTATATACGAAGGTGTGTCTATCGGTGCTATGCCTTTTAGAACATTTGTATAGTATTCATAAGTCATTGCTTTTCCGATTGATGCATCACTGCCGGCGATAATCTCGCCAACAAATATATATTGATTGTTGATTTCAAAAGATTTTATTAAATCGCACAAAAACCAACAACAAGTATTCTCTTTTATAACAGGTACGCCCTCTGCGAGGACTTTATGCCGAATATTTTTAAGTTTTTCTGTTTTTCTGCCAGAAACAAGTCCAAGCACACCGATAATTGGTGCTGGTGTATCTTCTGATAGCACCGAAACTGTGAACATACCATTTTTTCTGATACAGTATGCACTGTAACTATTTTTGTTAATTGACATGGCTAGACAAATTTTGTCTCCGCTTGAAAGTTGTGTGACTGAATTGATTATGCAAGCAGATATTTTTTCGTTATCCTTAACTCCAACTGCATACATACCGTAGCTTATATTTTGTAAAACCGAACTTTTCATATATGCCTAACCTCTCTTTATTTTATCCCAATACGCCTTAAATCCTTGCTCATTTTTATTCTCGCCCTCGGTATAATACTTTTTATTTTTAAGCACATTTGGGAGATATTGTTGCTCTATATAATGATTTGGATATGCGTGTGGGTATTCATAAAATTGCCCTTTTCGCTCTACCTCTGCCCCATCGAAATGTTTATTTTTTAGCGTTCTTGGAATATCGCCAAAGTTGCCACTTTCTACATCTGCAATTGCCTCTTTTATGCCGAGATATGCCGAGTTTGATTTTGGTGATTGTGCCACCATAACCGCTGCATCTGCTAGTGGAATTGCCGCCTCTGGCAAACCAACCATCAGTGCCGAGTCTACACAAGACTTGACTATTGG
>JAWXUN010000039.1:0-10772 GCA_044426425.1 Clostridia bacterium
TGCAAGGCTCGCAAGTTGACCTAAGACCAGTTGAGGATAAGCTAAAAGCTATCACATGGTGTTGCTACAATGGTGAGCAACAAGGCACAACAGCTATGAATATTCTTTTCGGAAAAGTTAACCCAAGCGGTAGACTTCCGTTCACATGGTATTATGACGAGGCAGAATTGCCAAATATTATTGACTATGCTGTTAGAACAAACGACAAAGTCGCACAAAAAACACAAGTTACAAAGACAGAATACCTCGGCAGAACTTATCAATATTTCAAAGGAAAAGTTAGATATCCATTCGGTTATGGCTTAAGCTACACTGATTTTGAATATTCTGATTTGCATATTGATAGAAAAACTGTTAGCCCAGACGATACAATAAAAATTAGCTTTAATGTGACAAACATTGGCGACGTTGACGGCTACGAAGTTGCACAAGTCTATGTAAAATCACCAAATGCAGGCACAGCAGACAGACCATTCAAACAACTCCGTGGATTTGATAAAAAAATGATTAAATCAGGCGAAACAGTTCGTTTTGAAATTGACCTACCAGTATACAAAATGTATTTCTTTGACAATGAACAACACATGATTTTTGACCAAGGCGAATATATAATAGAAGTTGGACACGACAGCGAAAAGGCATCTCAAAACACAGCGAAGTTTATGCTAAATGGCGAGTTGACAAGAAGAATAGCACACGTTGTTGCAAGTCCAAGTGCACATTTTATAAGAGATGTTGACACAGTGATAAGCACAAACTTGTCAGTTGCATTTAATGACGAAAGCTTTGCGGATTTAGAAAAAGATGTTAAAATCACATTTGCATCAGCTAACGAAAATATTGCGGTTGTAGACGAAAAAGGAAATGTGACAGGAAAAGCAAGTGGCACAACAAAAATAATTGCAACAGCAGAATATAAATCAGCAAAATCAAAAACATCATTCCCAGTTACAGTGAATTTTGAATAATTCACTTAGGAATGGATGTAAAAATACAATGGAGATAAAATGAAAATTAAATTATTCGGACTCACAGAAGAGTCTATTGTTGACGGAAAAGGTATAAGATATTCCGTTTTCACACAAGGTTGCCCACATAAATGCGAGGCTTGCCACAATCCAGAAAGTTGGGATTTTAACAAAGGAGAAATCAACGATACAGATAAAATCTTTGAGGACTTTAAAGAAAATCCAATCCTAAAAGGCATCACTTTTTCAGGTGGAGAGCCATTTATGCAAGCCGAAGCACTCTTTGACTTGGCAAAAAAAGTTCACTCTATAAAAAAAGATGTCACAGTATACACAGGCTATACTTACGAAGAATTGATGGCATCAAACATTCCTTTTGCAAAAGAACTTTTGTCTGAAACAGATGTTTTGATAGACGGAAAATTTATCTTAGAGCAAAAAAATTTGGAATTGTTATTTAGAGGTAGCGAAAATCAAAGATTAATCGACATGAACAAAACAAGAGAAACAGCAACAGTCTGTCTTTTAGAGGAATAAAAGGAGAATTTTTTGAAAAAAATTATCATAATAAACGCTAACGACAGCGGACAAAGGCTTGACAAATTCATGACTAAAAATTTTCCGAGTTTGCCTCAATCAACACTTTATAAAGCAATTAGAAAAAAAGATGTAAAAATAAATAAATCACGCTGTGAAGCAAACCAAAAATTGAACATAGGCGATGAACTATATATGTTTTTGCCAGAAGAATTTTTGGGGCAAAAGCCAAAAGAATACGATTTTTTAAAAGCACCAGCACAGCTTGATATCGTATACGAAGACGAAAATATTATGCTTTTAGATAAAAAAGCTGGGCTTATCGTTCACCAAGACGAAAACTATTATTTTGATTGTTTGCTGTTTAGGATACTTCATTATCTATATGACAAAAAAGAATATAAACCAGAAGAAGAGAACGCTTTTTCGCCTGCACTTGTCAACAGAATTGACAGAAACACAGCTGGAATTGTTATTGCAGCAAAAAATGCCGAAGCCCTAAGAATTATGAACCAAAAGCTAAAGGACAGAGAAATGGACAAGTTCTATCTTTTGTTAGTTCAAGGAGTTCCAAAGGTAAAAGAGGCAACACTCAAGGCTTTTTTAGAAAAAAATGAAAGACAAAACAGAGTGTATATCTCAGATAATCCAACTAAAAAAACGGTTACTATCCTCACAAAATACAAGGTTTTAGAAGAAAAAAGCGACCGTTCTCTTTTAGAAGTGGAACTGCTAACAGGCAGAACTCACCAAATAAGGGCACATCTAGCACATATCGGACACCCAATTTTAGGTGACGGAAAATATGGCAAAAATGAGGTAAACAAAAAGCTCGGACTTAAATTCCAAGCTTTGCAGTCTTATAAATTAGTTTTTAATTTCACAACAGATGCGGGCATTTTGTCCTATCTAAATCACAAAGAATTTAAATCTAAAAAGCCATGGTTCATGAAATATCTTTGATTTTGGCTTTGTAGTCGCTTCCCCAAATTTCCATTGCAGACAGGACAGGCTCAAGGCTTATGCCTAAATCTGTCAGCGAATACTCAACTTTTGGTGGCACTTGTGCAAAAACTTTTCGATCAACTAGTCCGTTTTCTTCCATTGCTCTCAGGTTTGATGTGAGAACCTTTTGAGAAATGCCAGAAACGGACTTTTTTAGTTCGCCAAAGCGTTTTGTCCCTCCGAGTAGGTCACGAATTATAAGTATTTTCCATTTATCACTGATTAAAGTTAGGGTTGTTTCGACTGGGCAAGCTGGTAAATTGTTTTTCATAAAAAAATTATTCCTTTCTAATAGTTTCCAAAAGGTAACTAAAGCACAAAAAAGTGCATACTTTACAAATTGCTCTTAGTGCTATATTATAGTATTATATCAAAAATGTCAAGTCTTTAGAGCTTATTTTATGCTTGGTAATTTAAGGAGTTTATAATGAATATTAAAGAAATATACGAAAAATTTGATAAAATTGGTTGCCTAACATTTGCAACTATAAACGAAAATAACGAGCCAGAAACACGCATTGCTCACCTAAGAGCCTTTGACAAAGAGGGAATTTATTTTATGACGATGTTCACAAAAGACTTTTATAAACAAATGAAAAAGACGGGAAAAATATCAATTTGTGGACTTAACGCAAAGACGCAAGTTGAGCACGATAAGAACGGAATGCCTGTTTTTGAGGGTGGTTATGCCATGAGAATGACAGGTGACGTTAAAGAGATTTTGATTGAAGAAATCAAGGCGAAAAACAATCCGATTTTTGATATGTGCATAAAAGACTACGAGCAGTATAGGGCTATGGTTGTGTTCTGCATAACTAGCGGAAAAGGTGATGTTTTTGATTATGATTTTGAAAAAATAAGCAGAGAAAACAAGCTAGAGAGAATTTATTTTAGCTTTGGCGGAGCAAAAATTAAATACAAAGGTCTGAAAATTGACAGTGAAAAGTGCATAAAATGTGGAATTTGTCTTAAAAAATGCTCGTTTTTGGCTATTAAAAAGCATGAAAATAACTACAAAATAGATAAAAACCGCTGTGATGAATGTGGCGATTGTTACCTCTCTTGCCCTGCAAAAGCGATTGGCTATGGTGAAAATATATGACACAGTTAGAAAAATTATTATTCTTAAATCGCATATTAATAGATGAAATGCCAGAGTATAAAAAACAGGCGACTGAGTTTTTGGAAAAGGAAAATGAGCAACAAATACTTTTTCGTTCACTCGTAAATCTCCGCAGTCCAAAACTGATTAGCAAAGAATTTTTAAAAGTTCAGGACGAGTTTTTGAGAGAAGAAACAGAAAAAAAGATTGTAGTTAGCCTAGCAGATTTACAAGAAAAAAAGCCGAATATCTATCTTTGGCAAGGCGATATCACAAGGCTTTGTGTAGATGCTATTGTCAACGCTGCTAACGATGCACTCTTGGGCTGTTTTATTCCTTGCCACAAGTGTATCGACAATGCAATTCACTTTTTCTCTGGGCTTCAGCTAAGACAAGAATGTAAAAAAATTATGGACGAACAAGGGCACAAAGAAGCAACAGGCAAGGCGAAAATAACAAATGCCTATAATTTGCCATGTAAGCATATAATTCACACAGTCGGGCCAATAATATATAATAAATTAACAAAAAAAGACTGTGAACTTTTGGCAAGTTGCTATGAAGAATGTTTGAAATTGGTGATAAAAAATAATTTGAAAAGTATAGCTTTTTGCTGTATTTCAACAGGAGAATTTTGTTTTCCAAATGACAGGGCGAGCAAAATCGCAGTAGAAACTGTTGAAAGAATTTTGGCAGAAACACAAAGTGAAATCAAGGTGGTATTTAATGTTTTTAAAGAAGAAGACAGAGAACTTTATGGAAAATTACTCGGATAAAATAGAAAAATTTGTGGAATTAATCAATAATGCAGATGCTATCGTAATCGGTGCAGGAGCAGGACTTTCGACCTCGGCAGGGCTTGATTATGCAGGTGAGCGTTTCAAAAAATTCTTTCCAGATTTTATAGAAAAATATGGACTGAGCGATATGTATTCCTCCGCTTTTTATCCTTTTGAAACACAGGAAGAATTTTGGGCATATTTTAGCCGTCACATATATCACAATCGCTACGAAAGCGAAGTAAACTCGTGTTATTCAGACTTGCTTGAGTTAGTAAAAAACAAAGAATATTTTGTTATCACAACCAACGCAGACCACCTTTTTATAAAGACAGGCTTTGAGAAAAACAGAGTTTTTTACACACAAGGCAACTATGGGCTTTTTCAGTGTTCAAAGCCTTGTCACAAGAAAAATTATGATAACAAAGAGCAAGTTTTTGCAATGGTTGAACAGCAAAAAGACATGAAAATACCAAGCGAATTAATTCCAAAATGCCCTGTTTGTGGGGCAGAAATGAGCGTGAACCTAAGAAAAGACGGCACATTTGTGGAGGACTCTGGCTGGCACGATGCAATGAGTAGATACGAAAATTTTGTAAAAGAAAACATAAACAAAAACATTGTGTTCCTAGAACTTGGCATAGGCTATAACACGCCGTCTATCATAAAATATCCGTTTTGGCAAATGAGCTATGGGCACAAAAAAGCAAATTATATATGCATAAATTTTGATGATGTGAGAGTGCCAAAAGAGATAAAAGAAAAATCCCTTTGCTTTGAAATGGATATAAAAAAAGTTTTTGAAAATGTAAAAACCACCCTAAACCGATAAAGGTTTAAGGTGGTTTTTTTCGGAAAATATTATCTGCCTGTTCCTAAGAAGAACAGTGCGATTGTGCCAGGACCCGAGTGAGAACCGATAACTGGCCCGATATAGTTTGTGATAACTTTTTTGCAACCTATTTTTTTGATTGCGTTAGCCACATATTCAACATCAGCTTTTGCGTCACCGTGGCTGATAAAAACAACTTGCTCTTTTGGGTTAATTGCTGTTGTTTCGTATTTTTTTACAAGTGCGTCAAGTGATTGTTTTCTGCCTCTTACTTTTGAAACAGGCACAAGGTGTCCCTCGCTGTCAACGTGCAAAACTGGCTTAATTCCTAGCATTGTGCCAACAATTGCAGATGTTGTAGAAACTCTGCCACCTCTTTTTAGGTAGAATAAATCGTCAACTGTGAACCAATAGTTGAATTTTTGAATATTTTCTAGCATCCAAGCACAGATACTTTCCATGCTTTCGCCAGCTTTTCTTTTTGTCGCTGCATAGTAAAGAACAAGTCCTTCGCCCATTGATGCACCGAGTGAGTCAACTAGCATAAATTTTCTTTCTGGATATTTTGCCAAAAGTTCGTCCTTTGCTGTAACAGCTGCGTTGTATGTTCCGCTCAAACCAGATGAGAAAACAATGTAGAGAATATCTTTGCCTTCTTTTAAAAGTGGCTCAAAATACTCGATAAATTCAACAGTGTTGATTTGTGAAGTAGAAGATACTTTGCCATCTCTTAGTTTTGTATAAAACTCTTTGATTGGCATATCGTTGTTTGAGTATTCTTGCTCGTCAATGATAAATCTCATTGGTAGAAGTGTTACGTCGAGTTCTTTTGCCATTTCTGCTGTTATATCTGTGTTCGTTTCGCTAAAAAGTAAAAAATCGCTCATTTTTTTAACTCCTCATATAAATTTTTTATAATAAATGCAATCGCATTTTCGTTGTGGTTTGGTGCTATGTGATTTGCGTGTTTTTTGACACGTTCAGGTGCATTTTCAACCGCAAAACTTATGTCTGCCACTTTGAACATACTGATATCGTTATCAAAATCACCAACGCAAATTGTTGTGTGGATATTGCCAAGATATTTTTTTAGTTCTGCGACCATGTTTCCTTTGTCTATCCCTTTTGGCAAGCACTCAATGCCCTCGCCCCAAGATGGATAGATATCATATTTATTAGAAAATTTTTCCAATAAAATTTTCATGTGATGGATAATGTTTTCGCTTTTTTGAATTATGTAATATCTTGAGATAGTTTCTTTGTGAATTCTATAGGATTTTAAAAGTTCGTCGCTTGTAGTGAGTCTTGTGACTTTCATAAAATAGTCATCATAGCTTTGCACATCGCTTTTTATAAAATTTTCTATTGCACCCTCGTAGTCACAAAAGCCAACTTGTGTTACGTTTGGCATTTCGTCCCAAATAAATTTTAAAAAATCGCTAGTGTCGCAATCAAAAAGAATATTTTGTATTGCTTTGTCCTTTTCATAGTCATACAAAAGTCCGCCATTGCCAGCAATTGCAGGACAATTTGGCTTGAACAGATGAAAAAATCCTTTTAAATATTCAGGAAAACGTCCTGTTGAAACAGTGAATTTTCCGCCGTTTTCTTGAAAAAATTTAATTGTCTCAAGATTTTCTTTAGATATTTCTCTGTTTGAGTCTGTTAGCGTTCCGTCTATGTCGGAGCAAATTAAGTAGCCGTCAAAAATTCTCATTCAAACCTCCGCAAAATTTTTTCTTTTTCTCATATAGTCCTCAAGAATTATTACAGCTGCTACGCTGTCCACAGTTTCTTTTCTTTTTTTACCTCTTGTGTCGGTAAAATTTAGATAATTATGAGCCGTGATGCTTGTGCCACGTTCGTCGCTAAATGCAACAGAAAGACCAGTTTTTTCTTCTAGCAAAACAGCAAATTCTCTTGCGGATTTTGCCGAGTCGCCCTCTGAACCGTCCATGTTTTTTGGCAAGCCTAAAACGATTAGTTCGGGTTTTCTTTCTGCTGAAATAACTGCTATTTTCTCTGCCAAAACATCTCTTTTTCTCTCTGTTATAACTGCAACAGGCGATGCGATAATCTCGCTTTTGTCACAAATTGCAATGCCTGTTCTGACTTTTCCTAAGTCAACTGATAATATCACCATGGCTTTATGCTTCCTGTTAATTCTGATAGATTTTTAATGCCCTTTTTATCCATAAATTCGTTTAGTCCGTCAAGAATTTTTATTGGTGCATAAGGGTCTGTGAATAGCACTGTTCCAATTTGAAAAGCATCTGCTCCAGCCATCATCATCTCTACTGCATCTTGCCATGTAGAAATTCCGCCAAGACCGATAACAGGTATTTTAACTTTAGAAGCAACTTGCCAAACCATTCGTATAGCAACAGGCAAAACAGCAGGGCCAGAAAGTCCGCCAGTGTTATTTCTGATTATAGGACGACCATTGTTTATATTAATTCTCATGCCTGTCAGCGTGTTGATAAGTGAAACGCAGTCTGCACCCTCGCTCTCGGCAGCAAGTGCAATTTCTGCAATGTCAGTGACGTTTGGAGTTAGTTTTATCATTAGCGGTTTGCTTGTTGCACGTCTAACAATTTTAGTTATTTCTTTAACACCCTCAACACTTGTACCAAACTGTACACCGCCAGATTTTACATTAGGACAAGATATATTTAGCTCTATCATGTCTATATCTGTGCCGTCTAGCTTTTGACACATTTGCTCGTAGTCCTCGTAACAAGAACCAGCAACATTAGCTATAATTTTTGTTTTTTGCTCTTTTAGCCAAGGGATATCTTTTTCAATAAAATGCTCTACTCCTGGGTTTTGGAGTCCAACAGCGTTAAGCATTCCAGATGGAGTTTCTGTAATTCTTGGAGGAGGATTTCCAGCTTTTTCTAAAAGTGTGATACCTTTGCAAGATATGCCACCAATTTTTGAAAGAGGATAGAGTGTGCCATATTCGTGGCCAAAACCAAATGTTCCAGATGCTACTATCAACGGATTTTCAAAATCTACACCAGCAATTTTTACTCTTAAATCAGCCATTATAACACCACCTTTTTATAGTTGAATACAGGGCCGTCTTTGCAAACATGACCGAAATATTCTTCGCCATTTTCTCTTAATAGTCTTGTTGCACAACCAAGGCAAGCACCAACGCCACACGCCATTCTCTCTTCAAGAGAAATCTCACATTCAATGCCGTTTTCTTCTGCAAATTTTACAACAGCTTTTAGCATTGGAGTAGGGCCACAAGCGTAGATTATATCAGGCTTTTCGCCCTCAAATAAGTCACTGACAAGTCCGTGATGTCCGTATGAACCATCGTCTGTTGCTATTTTTAATTTACAGCCATAGTCACCAAAATCTTTTTCGAGTATAACAGTATCTTTATCTCTAAAGCCAACTGCAACTGTTGCGTTTTCGCCATAATATTTAGATGCTCCGAGTAATGGAGGAACACCAATTCCACCGCCGACAAACATAGCTTTTTTTGTTTTGTCTTTAAGTGTGAAGCCGTTTCCGAGTGGTGCGATTATATTAAGCTTGTCGCCTTTTTTGAATTGTGCCATCTCAAAAGTTCCTTCACCTCTGATTTGAAAAACAATTCTTATTGTATCTTCACCGATATCACATATAGATATTGGTCTTCTTAGTACTCTGCCTGGTAGATATATATGGACAAATTGTCCAGCCTTAGAAAGTTTTGCAAGCTCTGGGCACTGCAAAACAAAATCGAAAGTGTCCTTTGCAATTTCTTTTGCAGAAATTATCTCGCAATCTTTAACATCAAAATTTTTAACGCACATAGTTACTCCTCTTCTTGTTTAAAATTTCCTAACATATTATCACACAAAAAAACAATTAAAATATTTTGTGGAGAATCATAATAAAATGCACAGTTATAGTCATTTATTTTATCACTCATTTTAGAGTTATAAGCAAACAGCAAGGCATCAATTATGGAAATGTTTTTTTCTTTTGCAATTCCAATAATCAATCTTTTATAAATTTTTCCTATATCAAAATGACTGGGAACATTATATTTTGCTGATATAATATTATCAAAACTCCCATTTTCAATGCCCGAGTCTTGAATAAAATCATAACTAACTTTGTCTATATTCTCGCAATGATACACATCTGCTAAGTCATAAATTTTTTCTAGTCTTTCTCTCCCCAGTTTATTAGCTATATATTTAGAATTATTTTTAGTTTTTCTTGCCATATATTCTATCAAGCTACAAGTGAAAAAAAGGTCATTAGTTTTTTTGTCTTCTCGCCCTATCATTATATTACGTCCTCACAATTAACAAAAGTAATGCATTTTAGTGATTCTTCAGTTCTAAATAAAATTTGTTGTGTAGGGTATTTAAATTTTGCTAAAACCCAAAATTGCTCACGAGTAATTGCTCCGTCAACATAATCAGATATATAATTATAAATTTGGTCATCTGCCATAGCACCAATTACAATATCATAATCGTGTTTTTTTCCAGCTCTTGAGTTTATTACAAAATCAAGCCATTCGTCTGTCATTCCGTGAAATTCTAAAATTTTCAATTTAGAATTTAAACTCATCGTATAGACATTGACCTTGGGTGTTTTATATTTTTTCGACCAACGCTCAGCTTGTTCTCTTATAACAGTGCAATAAAAGCCTTCTCCAAAATCTTTTGTAAAATTGCCTATAATGATTTTTGGGTCTTTAATTTCTGTATATAAGCCATGAAAAATTTTTATTTTTGCCATTTATCAAACCTTAATTTCACCAATTCTTGCAATGATTTCATCTCTCATTCTTATTGCTTCTCTTCTTGCTGCCATTGCGTATTCTTTTTCGTCGCATTTTTCTTTTTGCCATGCACACATAATTCCTCTTGATGAGTTTACGATTGCACCTAAACCGTTTTTGTCAAATGCTGGTGCAACATCGTCTGCTGCTCCACCTTGTGCACCATAACCTGGAACTAAAAAGAATGTACGAGGAGCTTTTTCTCTCATCTCGCCAAGTTGTTCTTTGTATGTTGCACCAACAACAGCACCAACAGCACTGTATCCATATTTGCCCATGTCGCTCTCGCCCCAAACTTCGCACATTTTGCCCATTTCAGCGTATACAGAATTTCCGTTTTCTAGCTTTTGGTCTTGGAGTTCGCCTGATGATGGGTTAGATGTTTTTACAAGTACAAAAATTCCTTTGTCCTCGTTTTTGCAAATATCCATAAGCGGAGCAATACCGTCTGTTCCTAGGTATCCGTTAACTGTTAAACAATCGCCACCAAAAGCTGAAACTGTTTCGCCAAAAACATCTGTTGAACCAAGGTGAGCTTTTGCGTAAGCTTCCATTGTTGTTCCGATGTCGTTTCTTTTTCCGTCTGTGATTACAAACATTCCTTTTGATTTAGCATAAGCGATTGTTTCGCTTAAAGCTTTCACGCCTTGCCAACCGTACATTTCGTAGTATGCGGCTTGTGGCTTAACAGCAGGGACGATGTCGCAATGTGCGTCAATCAAAGCTTTGTTATATTCTAAAAGTGACATAG
>JAWXUN010000040.1:0-10605 GCA_044426425.1 Clostridia bacterium
ACCTTTTCACTAAGTTCCCACGTATGGGGAACGACGCTATACGTGGGAACTTAGTGAAAAAGTATCGAAAAAAAAGCCTGACAAAATGTCAGGCTTTTTAATTATAGTTTTGTTAAAATTATTTAACTTCAACTTCTGCACCAGCAGCTTCAAGTTTTTCTTTGATAGCTTCTGCATCGTCTTTAGAAGCAGCTTCTTTAACAGCTTTTGGAGCGCCGTCAACGATAGCTTTTGATTCTTTAAGGCCAAGACCTGTGATTTCTTTAACAACTTTGATAACTGCGATTTTGTTTCCGCCAGCAGCTTTAAGAATTACGTCAAATTCTGTTTTTTCTTCAACAGCAGGACCAGCAGCAGGGCCAGCCATCATTACAGGAGCAGCAGCAGAAACACCGAACTCCTCTTCGATTGCTTTTACTAATTCGTTAAGCTCTAGAACTGTAAGAGCTTTGATGTCTTCGATAAATTTTGCGATATCAGCCATGGTAATATCCTCCATAAATTATAAATTATTTTTTTAATTTAATTAGGCGTTAATTAAGCGACGCCTTCTTCGCTGTCTTTTTCTGCAATTGCATTAAGAGCAACAGCAAGACCTCTTGGTCCAGAAGTAAGAACACTGAGAAGCATTTGAAGTAGACCCTCTTTGCTTGGTAGTGTTGCAAGTGCATCAATCTCAGATACAGAAAGAACTTTTTCGTCCATAAAACCTGATTTGATTGTGAAAGCACCGTTAGAACTTTTAGCGTATTCGCTAAGGATTTTTGCTGGAGCAATTACATCGTCTGTTGAGATAGCAAGAGCAGTTGTGCCCTCTAAAACCTCAGCCATTGACTCGTAATTTGTGTCAGCGATAGCACGTTTAAGAAGAGTATTTTTAACAACTGTGTAATCAACACCAGCCTCACGAAGCTCTTTTCTAAGCTTTGTGTCTTGCTCTGCATTGATACCTTTGTAGTCTACGATAACACCAGAAATGCTTCCGCCGATTTTCTCTTTAAGAGCAGCAACAGCTTGTTCTTTTGACTCTAAAACACTTTTACTTGGCAATATATTCACCTCGCCTTTATTTTTAATAAAAAATGCCTTTCCCGTTTAACCGAGAAAGGCACAAATATACATAAAAAGTATAGTGCATTAACCTCGGCAGGTGGGAAAGCCCTTTAAACCGATTTAAAAAAATCAGTGCCTGCTGTCTTAGGACAGCATAATAATTATAACACTACAAAAAAGCAATGTCAATAGTTTTTCTTAAAAAATTAACCAACTTTGTTTGGGTTAATTCTAACGCTAGGACCCATTGTTGCAGAAACAACACATGATTTAACATATTGTCCTTTTGCAGCAGCTGGTTTAGCTTTAACGATAGCACCAAGAAGTGTATCGAAGTTTTCGCCTAATTTTTCTACGCCAAAGCTAACTTTGCCGATTGGGCAGTGAATGATGTTAGTTTTGTCAAGACGATACTCGATTTTACCCGCTTTTGCTTCAGCGATAGCTTTTGCAATGTCAGGTGAAACTGTACCAGCTTTTGGGTTTGGCATAAGACCACGAGGTCCTAAGATTTTACCCAAACGACCAACTTGACCCATCATGTCTGGTGTTGTGATAAGAACATCAAAATCTAGCCAGTTTTCAGCTTGGATTTTTTGAACCATTTCTGCTCCGCCAACAAAATCTGCACCAGCAGCTTTTGCAGCTTCAATTTTATCTTCTTTACAGATAGCTAAAATACGAATATTTTTACCTGTACCATGTGGCAATACGATAGCACCACGAACTTGTTGATCAGCGTGACGTCCGTCAACACCGAGTTTTACGTGAACTTCTACAGATTCATCAAATTTAGCTGTACCTGTTTTCACGCAAAGACCAAGAGCCTCGTCTGCATCATAAAACTTAGATCTGTCGATAAGCTTTGCATTATCAACGTATTTTTTACCATGTTTCATTGATTATCCTCCTAGAGTGGTAAATATCGGAAGTTTTCCTCCCACCCGGGTTATTTTTAGTCTACGACTTCTATACCCATGCTTCTTGCTGTACCTGAGATCATGCTGATAGCAGCTTCGATTGAAGCAGCGTTCAAGTCAGGCATTTTTTGCTCTGCGATTTTTTGTACTTGTTCTTTAGTAATTTTCGCAACTTTTGTTTTGTTAGGAACACCTGAACCACTTTCGATGCCACAAGCTTTTTTGATAAGAACAGCAGCTGGTGGAGTTTTTGTGATAAAAGTGAATGAACGGTCTGCATAAACCGTGATAACAACAGGAATAATCAATCCCATGTCATTTTTTGTACGCTCGTTAAATTCTTTTGTGAACGCCATGATGTTAACACCGTGTTGACCTAAAGCAGGACCAACAGGTGGTGCCGGTGTAGCTTTGCCGGCAGGTATTTGAAGCTTAATTAAGCCCGTAACCTTTTGAGCCATTTTTTGCACCTCCAAAATTCGTGGTTAATGGCGACTGCAATAGTTTTTTTGCAATCTCCCACAGGGGACTCAGTCCCCACTATAAGTAGCGATTTTCGCTAATTATCTTAGTCTGTAATCGGTCTGACTTGACTTAAATCAAGGTCGGCCGGAGTTTCTTGTCCAAACATTGAAACAACTACTCTTACAGTTCCTGCATCTATATCAAGATCTGCAACTGTTCCAACAAAACCATCAAACGGTTCACCGACGAGTTGGACTGTATCGCCGATTTTATAGGATACTTTTACGCTTCTCTTCTCAACGCCGAGCCTTGCGACTTCTTCATCCGATAATGGAAGTGGATCTGTCGCCGTGCCGACAAAACCTGTACATCCGCGAATGTTTCTAACGGCATACCAAGATTCGTCTGTTACTATCATTTTTATAATAACATACCCCGGGAAAATCTTTTGCTCAACTTCTTTTACAGTGCCATCTTCTTTGACCTCTGTAACGATTTCGGTTGGGACAATGATTTCTTTAATGTAGTCTTGAAGATTGCGGTTTTCCACAACTTTTTCAAGTGTAGATGCAACCTTATTCTCATAACTTGAATAAGTGTGCACAACATACCATTTTGCTTCTTCTGACATTTTTTGTTCCTCCATTATTGATAAATTACCTTTAAAGGAAACTTACGCAGCTGTGTCCATAACTAGACCCAGTAATTGCATAAATACAGTGTCTAAAAGAAAAATAAATACACCCAAAATAATAATTGTTACAAGAACAACGCCAGTGTTTTTGAAAACTGTTTCTTTTGTTGGCCAAACTATTTTCTTTAGCTCGCCTTTGCAGTCTTTAAAAAATTTTGTTATTCTCTTGAAAAACGAAGTAAAAGGATTTGGTTTCTTTCCGTCTGCTTTTTTTGCGTTAGTTTTATTTTCAGACATATCGTTATCCTCCTATTATTTTGTTTCTTTGTGAGCTGTGTGTTTTCTACAGAACTTGCAGTATTTGTTCATCTCAAGTCTGTCCGGATTGTTTTTCTTGTTTTTCATAGTGTTGTAGTTACGTTGTTTACACTCTGAACAAGCTAATGTGATTTTTACTCTCATAACGGCACCTCCCGTATCACGGAAAAATTTATTTTTGTCGGCACAACCACTCGAAAATCATACGAGCTTATGCCATTTGCCTCCCTCAAAAAGGGCAGAAAAAAAGAACCCCTTTGTATGAGGTGCATACAGTATAACATACAGTTTCAAAAAAGTCAAGTATTTATTAGCATTTTTCTAAGTTTTTACTAGTTTTTTTAGTTTTTAAAATTGTTGTGAATATTTTTGAAAAATTGGGGTTATACTAGTTTTGTACCGTTTGAAAAAAACTTTTCGGTATAATTCTTTTTGGAGGTAATTTTATTATGGAAAATACTGGTGTAGTATGTAATGTTTGCGAATGTATGCACAATGTAGAATGTAACAAATGCAATTTGCCACAAATTCAAATCACTTGTGAGCAAACTGGTGCGACTTCTATGTCAAACCCTCATTTCTGTAAAAATTATTGCAAAAAATAATTCCCCTTAACTTTCTTTCATACTTTTGTGGGTGGACTTTCTTTGTCTGCCCACGCTTACATATATAAGCGTATAAAATCTGAAATTGTAGTGCTTAAATTAAATTTTTAAGCTGAAACTTATTGCAAATTTCTTTGGATTATGGTATATTAATATTGAACCTTTATGGAAGGGGTGCTTTATTAATGGAAAACGATGAAAAATTTAAATCCAAATACGATTTTTCGGAGGATATTTCTTCTGGAATGAAAATTAAAGATGAAAAATCTCTTGTTGAGGACGAAGATTTTTTTTCTGACGTAAGTTCTTTTAGCCAAGATAATTCTTATAACAACAAACCATCAAGCTTTTTTCAAAGCTTTTTCAAAAAAATAGATGATGCAAACGACAAATTCAGTACAATTTCTTTTAGACTTAAACGAGGGAAAAGACATTGTTTTAACAATGGAGAGCCTGTGAGCTCGGCTGTGAAGAAGTTCTTTTTTGAAATTTTTCTTGTTGTTTTCGTTCTGGGTATTTTTGTTGCTGGCAATTTTGGCTTATACAAACTTAAAGTTTATAATACAACAGCCTCTGTTACTTCTTTTGCTGTTGACAGGTCTTATATAGACGAGCAAGCTGTTACTCTTGATTATGACTACACAAAAAATAGTGCGACCTCGGCAATTAATGCGGTTGCAGACTGTGCGGGATATACGACTGCTATTAATTTAGATGAGGATATCACTCAAGAGGATATGAAGTTGGAGCTTGAAGATGCACTGCCAGATTATTATGTTAGCCTTATGACTAACATGACAGACTATGAATTGCTTGACGGAATTTATCAGAGTTTAAAAAATGGCTTGCCTGTTATGGTTATGATTATCGGAGAAGACGAGGGCGATTTTTGTTATGTAGTTGTTGAAAAATACAATGCAAACGACAAGGTTATTACAGTGAAAAACCAAAATGGTATTAAAGAACTTATGTCTGTGGACAAGTTTTTGACACTCACAAGGTTTGAGGCTTACGACATAAATCTCACAAATCAAATTGGTTTAATTTTCGGAAAATATAACAACAACACAGCATTTTTCTTTAACGAAAATGTTGGGTAAATTTAATAAGTATATAAATTAGAAAGGCACAGTTATTGCAAACTGTGCCTTTTAGTCTGTGTACAAAACAGTAAAAAGTATACGAACTTTGGAACTTTCAGTGCATGGAAAACACTCATAAGTCGGTAACTTAAGTACAAGCGAAGAGTTAAGATAGCGGAAATCTTGCGATTTCTTAATTATAAATTGTATGTAAGCACATACTTCTCTGCTTTAATTATTTAATCTCGTTCTTTTTTGGCAGCATATCTGGCAGTTGTGCCAAAATTATTGCTATAAACATCAGTGCACAGCCAAAAAGCTCTTTTGCGTCTAATACTTCGCCAAGGACTACCCAACCTGTGAGCACTGCAAAAATCGATTCTAGGCTCATGACAAGTGCGGCAATGGCTGGTGGTGTTTCTCTTTGTGCGACAACTTGAAGAGTGAATGCGATACCACTTGAGAAAACTCCTGCATATAAGATTGGCCCCCATGCCAACAGCACTTGGTCTATCTGTGGTTGCTCTGTGAAAATTGCAACTACCGTACTAATTATTGCACAGACAACAAACTGAACAGCTGATAATCTTATTGAGTCTGTTTTTACGGTAAATCTGTCTATCAAAACGATGTGAACCGCAAAGAAAAAGGCCGATGCCAAGAGATATGAGTCGCCAATTTCAATAGTAAAACTTTCGTTAACGCTGAGGAGATATGTACCTAAAAGAGAAATTGCAATGCTGAGCCAAACAATTTTGTGCATTTTTTTCTTTAAGAACAGCCCCAAAACTGGTACGATTACTATGTATAAAGCTGTTAAAAAACCAGCTTTTCCAGCACTGGTAAAACTAAGAGAAATCTGTTGAAAAACAGCAGCTATGTACATAACTGAACCAGTTATTATTCCATATTTTATATATAACTTGTTTTCGTTTGTGTTGATGCCCATTTTTTTACGTTTTTTTGTAATAATAATCGAAACAATTATTATAAAAATCGCACCTATATAACTTCTCGCCGCCAAAAATGTGCTCGCACCCAAAAAGTTCGCCATTCTCTGGGCAACAAAAGTTGAGCCCCATATAAATGCAGCCGTCGCAAGTAAAAGCGTACCCCTCATTTTTCTAAAATCCATATATACCCTATTTCCTTTTTTATTTAATTTTTATTCCGCTTTTTCTTCTGTATAAATTGGCAAAGAGAACCAGAAGGTACTTCCCTGTCCCACAATGCTAGAAACACCATAATATCCGTTGTGTAATTCGATAACTTTTTTAACAATAGAAAGCCCCAAGCCTGTTCCAACCTGTGCTCGTTTATGCTCTTCGTCCAGTTTGTAATATCTGTCCCAAATGGCATTGAGCTTGCTTTCCGGAATTCCAACACCAGTATCGCAAACTTCTATTTTTACAAAACCATCTTCTACACTTTGGATAAGCGTGACAAGTTTGTCTTCACCAGTATAGTTAATTGCATTGTTGACAAGATTGTACACAACTTGGCTGATTTTGATATCGTCGCCATTAACAAAAATATCCTCGCCGTGATAAAAATCAAAATTATAGTCAGCTAATTTGACGTATCTTGTAAGAATATTTCTTATGCTCTCGGTCAGATTCATCACTTCTGGAGAGAAGTTCGCTTTACCTGCCTCAAGCTTTGAGAGGTCAAGTAAATCGTTGACAAGGTTTGTGAGTCTTTGCGACTCGTCAATAATAACCTGTACATTTTCTGGTGAATTTTCGCCTGGGATATCCCTCATAACCTCGGCATAGCCCGCAATCATGGTTAGTGGAGTTCTCAGGTCGTGGGATACATTCGCTATAAGTTCTCGCCTTAGGTTTTCAACATTAGAGAGTTCGTTTGCCGTTATATTAAGCGTTGTTGCAAGCTCAAATGTTTCACGGCTACCCTTTGGCACAAATTGAATTGAATACTCGCCAAGTGCTAGTTTTTTTGCACCTTCGTTTATGTTCATAAGTGGTCTAGATATTTTTCGTGACAAGAAAAAAGCAAGCAACGTTGACAAAATTATCATAACAATCGTTAGGCAAACAAGTTGAATTGTAAGTGTATCCACCGTTGCATCTACTGGCACAACCAAGGTGTTTAGAACTATCATAATTCCCGTTGACTCGTCGTCCATTGATGTGATTGTCTTGATATAAACCAGCTCGCCTGTGTTCTCGCTCCACTCTGAATAATAGCCCGTGTCCGCAGAAACTCTTTCATAAATAGATGCACAAAAGGCTGGAGTAAGTTCAGAAAAAAATTCAGAAATCCCTGTTGTAACCTTGATAAGTGGCGAACCTTTTTCATCTGTAATCATAATTTCTGTATTTGTATTTTTTGTAATGCCTTTTAAATACTCCAAAAACTCTACATTATAACTTGCGTCTAGTTCCTGTGATATGCTTTCCGCAGTGTTTTCTATTTCGTTATGCTTTATTGTTTTATAAAAAGAATCGAGAAAAATTATTTGAAAAACCCAAAGTAAAACGGCTATTATTATGGTGAAAAGCAAAAAGCCCAAAAAAATTTGTGTTTTTATTCCTAGTTTAAGCCTTTTAACATTCAAATCTATATCCCACACCTCTTAGCGTTACAATAAATTTGCTATAATCGCCAAGACTCTTTCTCAAAAGTTTGATGTGTGTATCCAAAGTTCTGTCGTCGCCATAAAAATCGTAACCCCAAACATTTGTTATGAGTTTTTCTCTTGAAAGAGCAATACCCTTGTTTTTAACAAGATAAAACAAAAGCTCGTATTCTTTTGGTGACAAGTCTAGCCTTCTGCCATTCGCCGACACAATTCGGCTTGTAAAATCTACTGTAAAGTTTTCGGCAACAAAAACCTCGTGCTCTTGTTTTGCCACCTTAGCTCTTGACATAATCGCATTAATTCTCATCATAAGTTCTTTTGGAGAAAAAGGTTTGACCACATAATCGTCAATGCCAAGTTCAAAGCCATGTATTCTGTCGTATTCCTCACCACGAGCAGAAAGCATAATTACAGGAATTTTTGTTACTTTGCGAATTTCTGAAACTGCCGAAAATCCGTCTAGTTCAGGCATCATAACATCCATGATTATAATATTGAATTTATCAGGATTTTTTCTCACGAGCATCACAGCCTCCATGCCGTTTTGTGCTTCTGTGACAATGTGCCCCTCAAATTCCCCATATTTTTTTATCAAAAGTCTAATTTTTATTTCGTCGTCTACTACTAAAATGTTATACATTATAAAACACCCACCTTCAAATAAATAAGATTGCAAGTTAATTATATATTTTCTATGTGTAAAATTGGTGAATTATTTGTTAAATTATACAGTATTGGAGCATATTTTTACTGCAAATAGATGAATTTTTAAAATTCGCTTGACAAATGAGGATAAATACGTTATTATATTTATATAAATTAGATATAACTTATTAAAAATCTTATTTATTTTTATAATTATCACATAAAAAGGAGTGATACTATGTTACCAGTAATTACAATAGCAAGACAGCACGGAAGTGGAGGTCGTTCGGTTGGAATTATGCTTTCCGAAAAGCTTGGGATAAAGCATTTCGATAAAAAGCTCATAGCTATCGCTGCAAAAAAAAGCGGATTTAGTGAAGAAGTTTTTAAGCAAGCAGACGAAAAAGCTTGCAACAGTCTTTTGTATTCTATGGTTATGGGCAATTACCCTTTCTCTAGATATGGCACTGCACCAGAAATGCCAATAAACGACAAACTCTTCATTATGCAAACCAACATCATCAGAGAAGCAGCCGAAGAAGGTCCTTGTGTTGTAATAGGTCGCTGTGGTGATTATATTTTGAGAGAACACCCAAATGTTTTGAATATATTTATTCACGCTGACAAAGAAGACAGAGTGAAAAGACTTGTTGACCGTGGCGATATTTCAAGAGAAAAAGCTCCTGATTATATCAGCAAAGTTGACAAACAAAGAGCGAATTACTATAATTTTTATACAAATAAAGATTGGGGTCATTTCGCTAATTACGACTTGGTTTTGAACAGTTCTACTTTTTCAACCGAGCAATGTGCAGAGATAGTGATAAACGCTATCAACGCAAAATACAATTAATTTAGTTTATGTGTTTCATTTCCTTTACATTTTATTGGAAAGCAACGGCAGATTAATCCCTGCCGTTGTTTTTCGCCCTTTTTTAGTATGTTTTTTGCAAAAAATAAAAAATCCACACAAAAAACTTGACATCTTTTGATATCTGTGATATGATTGAATAAATATATAAATTGTGAAAGTCAATAAGTTTTTTACCGCCAGAGAGATGTTCACTTTGCTGAAAGAACATTCGGATTAATAAAGAATTTTCTGCTGCTTTCTCGCCTTTTGGCTACACTTTTTTAAAAAGTGACAAGCACTGCTAAAAACAGTGACGTGTTTCTGCGTTAAAGATAAATGCTAAACTACAAAAAATTTTATGCGTGTTTTTGTAGATAAGCATATTAAGTGACAGACTTTTGCCTGTAATTTGGGTGGTACCACGGAAATTTTTTTCGTCCCAATTTATAATGCATGAGTCTATTTTTTTGTAAAAATATTTGAACGGAGATAAAAAGATTATGAAATGGACAGGACTTAACGAACTAAGAGAAAAATACCAAAAGTTTTTTGAAGAAAAAGGCCACCTAAGATTGCCAAGTTATTCACTTGTGCCACAAGGTGACAAGAGCTTGCTTTTGATTAACTCTGGTATGGCACCAATGAAAAAATTCTTCACAGGTGAAGTTACACCACCAAAAAACAGAGTTACAACTTGCCAAAAATGCATCAGAACACCAGATATAGAGAGTGTTGGTATCACTGCTAGACACGGAACATTTTTTGAGATGCTCGGCAACTTCTCTTTTGGTGATTATTTTAAAGACGAAGCTACTGAGTGGGCATGGGACTTTTTCACAAAAGTTCTTGAAATTCCTGCTGAACTTCTTTATTGCTCAATTTATGAAGAAGACGACGAGGCTTTTAAGATTTGGACAGAAAAACGTGGCGTTGAGCCAAGCCATGTGGTAAGACTCGGCAAAGCTGATAACTTTTGGGAACATGGTGCTGGCCCTTGTGGTCCATGTTCCGAGATATATTTTGACCGTGGCGAAAAATACGGCTGTGGTTCACCAACTTGTGGCGTTGGCTGTGAGTGCGACAGATTTATTGAAGTGTGGAACTTGGTTTTCACACAATTTGAAAATGACGGAAACAACAACTACACACCACTTGCAAAACCAAACATTGATACAGGCATGGGACTCGAAAGACTCGCTTGCGTTATGCAAGGTGTAGACAATATTTTTCTTGTAGACACAATGCAAAATATCATGAAACACATTTCAGAAATCTCTGGTGTGGCTTATGGCTCAAGCGACAAAGCAGACATCTCTCTTCGTGTTATCACTGACCATATCAGAAGTTCTACTTTTATGATAGGTGACGGTGTTATGCCATCTAACGAGGGCAGAGGATATGTTCTTAGAAGAATACTAAGAAGAGCAC
>JAWXUN010000041.1:0-10360 GCA_044426425.1 Clostridia bacterium
CATTTGGTTTTTTGCTCATAAATAACAACTCCTCTTATTTTTAAATATCTATTTTAATGATAGCATAGATTTTTGAAAAAATCTATTGTGTGAAACTGCAAAAAAAACTGTAAATAACTGTGCAATTTATACAATATTTAAACATATCTACTAGTAAAATAGATAGCTTCTATATTCTTATAAGGAATATCAACTTGCAGTGTTTGGCTTGCCGAAAGAATAAATCCGCCATCTGTCGCCAGATTTTCTATATAATTTCTAACCTCTTGCGAAACCTCTTCGCTAGTTCCTTTTGGAAGTATATCTTGTGTGTCAATTCCGCCATGGAATGTAATTTTTCCCTTGAATTTTAATAAATCTTCTATATATAAACTAGTCACTTTTTGGATTGGGTCTAGTGCATCAACGCCACAGTCTATAAAATGAGGGATAAGTGGGCCGACAGCACCACAAGAATGTTGCATGAAAAAAGCATTGTATTTGTGAGATAAATCACAAAGTTTTTTAATATTATTTTTGAAAAATTTCACCCACATTTCTTCGCTAAAAAGCATAGAGATTTGTGTGCCAAAATCATCGTGTGTTCTTAAAATATCTATTTTTCCATTTCCGGCAATAAAGCACCTTTTGTAATACTCCAACTCAAACTCAAGCATTCCATCGAAAATTGCCTGTGCAACTTCTGGTTCTGATGCCATTAGCATATATAGTTCTTCCGTTGGCATAAGCTCTGTTGCGATTTGCATTGAGCCAGGGTGACCAATTATTATAGCCTTGTCTGGATATTTTTCGCACATTTTTGCTATTGGTGAATAGTCAAAATCGTCTGGGTTTGGAAATGTATATTTTTCTAGTTCTTCTAGTGTGTCTACTCCCTTTAATGGGTGAACAGAAACAACACCAAAAGAGTCTGTTTCTGTTTCGTATCTTTTCCAGTGAAATCCCCAAAAATTTTCTGTTACTCTTCTGCCGTCCGTGTCGGTGTAGTCTTTTAGTTTTTTGCCTATGTATTTAGGAGCGGCCTCTATTATATCAATGTCAAATTTTTCGTAGACATCGTCCATAGAATTAAAATTATAATGATTAAACATATTCGCTTTTGCTCGTGCAGATATAGAAAAATCTACTGGAACTCTGTCTGGTTTTTGTTTTGATAATGTGGCACGCACTCTTTCTTTTGATGTCATAATAATATTCCTCTCTTATCTTCTACCGAGTGTTTTACAAAATTCGTCGTAATACAAACAGCTGTCTATCGGCGTGTTAGGAGGAATATGATTTCCTACTGCCATAACAAAACCAGGGCATTTTTTGCCTATATCCATACATCTTTTAACTTCGTTATAGATGTCTTCTTTTGTTCCTCTTAGCAAAATTCTTGTGTCGGCATTGCCCACAAAAGAGTGAGTTTTTCCATATTTTTCGGCAATATATTTCATGTCTGTGTCTGGCTCCATCATAAAGCAATCAACACCACAATCGGCAATGTCATCAATAAATTGGTTATAGTTTCCGTCGCATACATAGATTATTTTTTTGCCAGCCTCTTTGATTGGTGCTAGTAGTTTTTTGTAGTTAGGAAAAATATATTTTCTGTACCATTCAGGGGCGATAAACGCACCCTCTGTCCAGACGATATCATCATGCATTTTTATGTATGGCACATCACAATCAGCAAGAGCTGTGTAAACGTGCATCATCCAGTCGGTATATCGGTTAAGCAGTTCGCCAAAAGCCTCCAAATCCATTCCTGCTGCCATGAGAAGAGAGTCCCAACCGAGCATTTCTATCATGCCAGACATCAGTGTTATATATGTTCCGACCGATGTAGCAGTGTCAAAGTTATCTAGCTGTTTTTGATACTGCAAGTTAAATCTTTCTATTAGTTCGCTATTGCTACTTCGTGGAAGTTCTATTTCTGGTCTGAAGTCTAGGATATCTTCTGGGTCTTCAAAAAGATTAAAGACATTATCGTCTTTGTCTACACCGTTGTTTTGATATTCGGCGTGTCCCATGTTGCTTTTAAATTTTCCTAAATAAGCACTGTTTATTCCTGTTGCGGTGTTAGAGCAAATATCCCAGACTTTAAAAAATTCTTTTTTTGCCTCGGGACTTGTGGGGTCTTTTGCTCCTGTTACTTTTTTAATTAATTCAGTATGCATAACAACAGA
Organism: Clostridia bacterium; assembly: GCA_044426425.1. Classification (GTDB taxonomy): domain Bacteria; phylum Bacillota; class Clostridia; order Oscillospirales; family Acutalibacteraceae; genus SIG603. The sequence goes on from JAWXUN010000041.1 coordinate 2,172, forward strand.
ATATTCTGTTCGGTATACCCTGTCAGGCATTTCTAAATTTAGAATTTGCTCACCAATTTCTCGTAGCATTTTGTAGTCCTCCTTTAAAAAGCTTTCAATATACGTTTTATTCTAACCCAAAAAAGAGTAAAAAACAATTATGTGAATTGTCTTTTTATTGATAAAATTGACATTTTGATACTGGTTTAATAAAAAAATAATCTTAATATTCTCTTTTTTTAACTGTTGTGATATAATTTATATTCGGCAGGAGTCATGTTTGCATATTTTTTGAATACTATATAAAAGTTATTTTGATTGTTAAAACCTGTTTCATAAACTATTTGATTGATAGTCATATCAGTTTCGGATAGCAGTTTTTTTGCTTTCATAACTCTGTTATAATTTGTGAATTGTGTTATCGTCTGTTTTTCGTATTTTTTGAATATACGGCACAAAAACTCGCTACTTAAATCAACTTTTCTTGCAAGTTCGCTTAAAGTGAAATTTTTGTTGATGTTATCAAGTATATAATCTTTGATAATATCAACCTTTTCTCTGTTGATATTAAAGGATTTTGTTTTGAGTGCATTTCTAGAAATAGCCCTCTCTTCATACAACATAGAAACCAAAAATAGCAGTCTAGATTTATAGTAAAATTGCCTGTTTAAATCATCGTAGCGGAATTTTTGATGTATTTCTACAAAAAGTTGATGTACAAGTTCAAACTTTTTTGTCAGAAAATAATCTGAAAAAGGCTCGTTTTTTTCTTCAAAAGGAGTGTATTCGTGTGGAAAATTTATAATTTCTGGAGAAGAATATTTTGCATAGAAGTCCGTTTTGTTTTTTTCGTTGTATTGGTCAAAGACAACTAAGATGCTAGAAATTGAAGAAGATTCACTTACAACTGTTCCCGGTGAACGCAAAAACACATAAGATTTTTTTGCAAACACACAATCATCATTATGTTTAACATAGCCTTCGCCGTTAGTTACAAGCAAAAGTTCGTACCACGTACAAACCCTTGTTTTTTCGCTGTTATATTTTGCTTTTTGTTTTGTATCTGTTGCAGTGTTTATACAATACAAAATATATGGATTTAAATCGTTTATCATAATGTATCACCTCTAAATACAATGATAACAAACTTGGTCAATTTTGTCAATAAACTGACTGCGAATACCACAAAAAAATTGAGTTTTTTTGGCTATGTTTAGTTATACTGATACATAGCCAATGATTAGTTTTTTATCTGTTTTGGTATAAGATATAAGCTTGGCTGCAAAATTCTCTTCGCTTCCATTTAAACCTGTGCCATTTCCGTCAAAAACTAATACTAAACCATCTTTGTGAATAAAGTGCTCAATTAATTTGCCACCACGCCCAAAATCAACCTCTTTTGCTGCACCAAAAAATATATTGTTTAAATCAATATCAGTTGGGTCAAAATCCAATTCTTTATGCACTAATATTTCTATTTTTTTGCTGTTTTCACTGATTTTTTCGCTATTTAACTTTGTCAAATGCTTTTGAACAACAAGTGGCAAAATTTGATTTTTAGAACTGTGATTATCATTTCCATAGTCCTTTTCTTTTGCCCAGTCTATAACAGCTAGAGCCAAGTGAGAGGCTCTTTTGCGTTCGTCAAGCAAAACAGCGGGACGTTCCATTTTATGCCACAAATTTCTGACTTCGTTTTCATAAACTGTGGATAGAGGTGTATATGCAAAACCTGTTTGGTAGTACCAATTTATTCCATCTGGCGATCTAAAATACATGGCAGTAAAATTTAAAAAAGCATTAATAATCATGTGATATTGCACTTCGTCTTTCCAAAAAAATGGGTCTTCGTAAACAAATTTTTGGTATTCAAAAGGCAAGGTTTTGTTAGTTTTAATTTCGTCGTTCAAAACTCTATATGGCCCTAGTATTCCGCTGTCGCTTTTTATAGTAGCACCATTTCTGGTAACAAAAACCATGCTGCCATCTGGCTCTTGTATTCCGGATAAATTATTGCTAATAGCAAATAACATATTTGGTGGATATTTTTTTAAATCTATATCAAAGAACATATCACCTTTGTATTTCCAAGGGCCAGCAGGAGATTTTGAAGAAAATATACTTGGCATAAAATCAACTAGACTCATTTTGTGGTTTACTAATGTATAAAGAAGATAGCTACCATCATTCATATAGATGATTGTTGGGTTGTGCCCCATTCCGTTAGCGTAGTCATACGCCAACTCTCTTTCAACTTTGTATGGTCCAAGAGCATTGTCAGAAACGGTGCTTGCAACTGTCGAAAAAGGCCATGCCCAGTGCCCTTGTCGGCTATTTTCTGGCCAACGTGAAACAGTCATGTGATATTTGTTATCTTTGCCTTTTACCGGAACTCCACACCAATAAGACCAAGTGTTGTCCTCTATTCCGTTGTTAATATCACGAGGCAAACAAGACGTATCGCCCCAAATGCCATCACTTTTTATGCTGTCCGTTATTGGTAATGGCAAAATTAAATCGCTAAAAGAAGAACCTAAAATTGCATTGACTTTTGCACAAGCGATATCAGAAAGCTCGCTTTTGTTTCCACTAAAATCAACAGATTGAACCTGATAAATATTTTCGATATTTTTAATAGGCAGTGTGTCGGTATAACAAGTTGTTTTGATACCTGAGGCGATAATCGCCATATTGTTATTTGTAACATTTTTTCTAAATATATTATAATAGTCAATGTCACCATCGTCACAGTCCCACTGTAATGAAATTGTCCAATCGTTTCCGATTGCTATAAAATTTTTAGGTGGTATAGAAATAGCTGTGTCAATTTTTCTTATAGATATTTGTTGACTTGATGTTTTTGTTATATCGTCTGAAATAGACACAATATAAAAATATGTTTTTCCGTTTATAATATTTGTGTCAAGAAATTGTTTTTCTGATATATTTTTGCCTATTAGTTCAAAATTCTTTCTTTCGTAATCACTTCTGTATACATCGCATTTATAATTGTTTTTCCATGTTATCAAAATTCCATCATCATTTGTGTTGCCACTGACTTTCCAAAGTTCATTTTTGTTATTACTTAAATATAAATCTATCCAATCTATATATACATTGATTTTATAATTAGATTCTAGCGTTAATTTTACAAAAGGCATTTGATTTTTTATTAAAACGGCATATTCTTTTGTTATTCTGAATGTTCCAGAATAAACTTGAAAAGGTTCTGGTGCATTTGCTATTTTGATTTTGTTAGCTAATATAATTTCTGTATTTTCAAAAACTAACGAAAGCGAGACAAAACCATCGCATTGATATTCTGTTTGGGCAGAAAATTGCCAATTTAATATATCGTTTTCGTTTAAGTTGTTTATGTCTTTGTGGTATAATTCTTTTGTATGAAAAGTTACAATCTCATTTCCACCACTTTGAATTTTGCTTATGTTTAGTCCTGGTTTTACACCATTACCTTTTATAACTGTTGCTTTCCAACAGGGGGATTGTTCGTATTTTCGCCAGTGAGATATAATATCTTCAAAATCACCGTCTTGTATACTTTTGTGTGGTAAATTTTTTCCAATCAAAATTTTATCGTCTGGAGAAATGATAAATTTTTTCATAATCTACTCTCTTTCTTGTTTTGGTTTTTAACCATAATGTATTGTTGCAAAATTTTTAGCAAAAAAATTTTTTACATTAATTTGTTTAATTATAAAACAAATATAAAATTAATTCTAACCGAATAACAATAAAAAAAATCAATAATTGACAAAAAAATATTTTATGGTATAATAACCACAAGTGATAAGCGGAATATTTAAGTTTATAGAAAGCAGAGGTTTGAACAGTGCAACAAAACATTGAGTGTAGGTATTATGAACCTGAAAGAGTTTCTTTTAATAAAAATTTTGAAGTACCGTTAGTTCCTTTGCATTTGCATAGTATGTGCGAACTTGTTTATTTAAACAAAGGAAAACTAACTGTTTTGTATAATTTTAATAAATACGAGTTTAAACAAGGGGATTTGTTCTTGGCTTTTCCTAACACAGCACATGGTTATGTGTTAGAATATGGCGAGAGTACAGAAAAATTAGTTGCAGAATTTGATGCGAGAGTATATTCAGAATTTACTAGCGTATTTAAAGAAAAAATGATAGAGGGTTCGCCTATAATAAACTTAAATAACTTTCCAGATGCAGTTGGATTTTCGATAGAAGAATTAAAAAAAGAGACAAAAGGCTTTGGAATGGACGATATAAAAACTACTTTATCTCGTTCTTATATCGGAATAATTGTGCATTATTTGCTAAAAGGATACAAACTTGTTGAGAGCGAAGATGGCGACGAAGATATAATTATATCTACAATGAACTATTTAAATAAAAATTTTCAAAAAGATATCTCGCTAGAAAAATTATCGAAAAAGATAGGTGTAAATAAATTTTATATATCAAAAAATTTTAATTCACGAATATCATGCACTATTCCACATTACCTAAATTTGTTAAGAAGTCAAAAAGCCATAGAACTTTTAACTACAACTGATATGGATATTATTGATGTTGCTTATGAATCAGGATTTAGCAGTTTAACAACTTTCTTTAGGGCTTTTAGAGATTTAGGCTTAAGTACTCCAAAAAAATATAGAAACAGAAAAGAACTCTAAAACTTAGGTTTAGAGTTCTTTTTTTAAAATAATAATAAAAGTTGAATAAAAAACTAAGTCAATAAATGGCATAAAATGAATATTTTTTTGATTAGAATATCATGTTGCTAACTGTTATAATGTAGACAACGAATGAGATAAAAACTAGCAAATATCAACTTATTTTGACAGATTTATTTCGGTCAATTTTGTCAATAAACAGTCAAGATATTTTAAAAAATTGACTAACATTTCAATATTGAATAATTTTTAGTCAAAAAATTCAATAAAAAATCAATGCTTATGATTGATTTTTAAAGAAAATGCATATATAATATAAACATAAAATAACAAGAGGCGAACAGAACTTTGTTTGTTTTGCTGATTGTTTAAAATGTAAAAATATGTGTTTGGATACACATTTTTTATAAAATTAAAAAAGGAGAAAACTTATGAAAAGCAAAAAACTTTTAGCATTGTTAATGAGTGCAGCACTGGCGGTATCGTCTTTTAGTGCTTGTGCGGCTAGTGAAACTTCTAGCGAAGAAACATCTTCTTCAGCAGAAGATAGCTCTAGCTCAGAAACAGAAGAAACAAAACTTATGGACGGAGATGTGGAGGTTTCTGCACCTGGCGAATACCCAATCGTAATTGGTGATACAGTTACAATCACAGCCTTCGGCACACCTGGTAGTGACAGCAAAACAGAACACGACAGTGATTTGTGTGCTGCGTCAGCTTGGTTTGAGGAACTTACAAATGTTCATATCGAATGGACACTAACAACAAGTGCCGACAAAACTGCAAAACTTAACCTATTATTCCAAAGTGGCGAATACGAGGATATCATATTCGGCTCTGGCTGGGATGGAGCAGTTCAAACATCTTATGCAGAGCAAGGATATATTATTTCTCTAAATGATTATATCGAAAACGATGCATATTGGTATAACGAATTTGTAGACGCTTTACTTGAAGAAGAACTTGTTGAACAAAGTAGTCTTGATACAATGTATCTACTTGACGGAAATATCTATTCAATGTATTCTATCGCAACAACATACCACACACAATATGCTTCTAAAATGTGGATATATGAACCATGGCTTGATACACTTGATTTAGATATGCCAACAACAACTGATGAATTCTATGATGTTTTAACAGCATTTAAAACTGAAGATCCAAATGGAAATGGAATTGCTGACGAAATTCCACTAAGTGGTGCAAACGGTGGCTGGAACTCTAACCCAATTGAGTTTTTGATGAACTCTTTCACATACTACGATATTAGCGGAAAAACTTATGTTAATGATGGTGTTGTAACTCTATCTTATACAGAAGACGAATTTAAAGACGGTTTAATTTGGATGAATATGTTGTACGAAGAAGGACTATTGTCACAAGATGCATTCGTACAAGATGCTAGTGGACTTAAAATATTAACAACAGGCGAAGTTAACCTTGTTGGTTGTGCACCAGGCGGATCAATTGCATCTGTAACAACTGTAACAACTGGCGTTGATGGCGACTGGACAAACTGGGTAGCACTTGCTCCACTAGAGGGTCCAGATGGCGTTCAATATTCAAAATATTCTCCAATAACTCCAACAGCAAATGCACAAATCACAGACAATTGTGAATATGCAAGAGTTGCATTCAAACTTATCGATGCATTATACGACTGGGAAGGTGTTGGATACAACCTATATCAAGGCGAAGATTACTGGGAGCTATATCCAGAAGACACAGTTGCTATAAATGGTGAATCAGCAAAATATCTTACATGGACTCCAGATGAGCTAAACTTCGGTTGGTCTGTTGCAACAGTATGGACAGGCGGTCCTGGTTGGCACTCATACCAAGCAATGGCATCAGAGTCTGCTGATATTGATAACGAAGCAATTTTGTATAACTCAAGCATACCTTATGAAGAATACGCACCATCAATAGATTATATCTTGCCATCGTTGATTTATGATGAAGACGACTCAGATGCAGTTGTTGACTATACAACTGCGTTAAATGAATATGTTAATGCAGAAACAGTTGATATGATTTTAACAGGCGATATAGAAGAAAAATGGGAACAATATTTAAGTGATATCGAGGCAAGAGGTTCAAACGAACTTCTAGAAATTCAACAAGCAGCTTACGAAGCTAGAGTAGGATAAGATAAACTTATTTAAAACAAATAAAGCCTGAAAATTGATTAGTTCTTTTTTCAGGCTTTCTGTGAGTCTAGATATTAAATTTATTTTTTTGAAAAAAGGAAAACTATATTATGGAAAATTTAAAAATTTCTCCTTTTGATACTGCTTTGGTTGGATACAATGCCCCAAATAAAAGTTTGGTAGACGGAGATTTTGAAGAGAAATATAAAGCGTGGCGAGCTTTTGAGCAATCAGATTATTGGAAAGCTGAAGAATACGAACTGATTTGTGAAAAAGTTGGTTTGGCAGAGGGCACAATTTCTAGTGGTGGAAACGAGAATGTAACATTTAAAAGTGTTGAGTTAAAAGAAGATTTTAAAAAAGGGAATATCATTAAATGGAGTTTTTCTGCACAAACGGAATATAGATGTGATGGCTTTGTAAAAGTTTTGTTGTGTTTTAAAGATGAAGAAATTTGTCTATGTGATTTTACAAAAGTTCCTTATGCTCCGAGTGCTTATGAGGTTTTTTCTGGTGAATATAAACTTGAAAAAGATTATGATGCAGAAGATATGCCTTGTGTTAAAATCACAATGACTTCAGACTACAAAATTAATGTATATGTTGATTGGATTGACATATATTTATCCAAAAATAATTCCGCTAAGCAATGGTGCGTTAACACAGAAATCTGTGATAGTGGTGTTGAAATTACTTGGAATTTTGAAAACGATTGCAATGTATACCGCAGTGATTATAAAAGAAAAAACTACGAGATTATAGCAAAAAAAGTACAAAAATCTTTTGTTGATACCAGCATAGTAGAGGGCAGAACATACTATTATTCGGTTGGATTTGCTGATCAAAAAAGCTTGTCTAGCTATGGAATTAGTGCAAGAAAAATTGACACAGGCATAACTTCTATTCCAAAAAATCTAAAGGCAGTAGGAAAAAAATGGACTGTTGATTTAACATGGGAATGTTCTGATGGCGATATTGATTATTATAATATTTATAGAAAAGATATTCATTCAAACGGGCTAAAAATGATAGCACCAAAAGTTTTTGGAAAATCTTATAAAGACAATTTGCCTGTCAAAGATACTGAAAACGAATATGCTGTTCAAGCGGTAGATTTTAGCGGAAATGCAAGCGAAATTTCTGATACAATAAAAGCAAAAGTAAGCATGAAAAACGGCGGAGCTTTTAGCGATTTAATAAAAGCACTGCCTGTGACAGATAGCATTACTTCTGATTTGTGGGGTGAGGACTACGTGTTGCCTCGTGACCCTAATAACGGCATAGAAGATGATAAATGGTCGTATTGGTGTGCCAAACCTGTTAGAGAAAATGGAAAATATCACATGAATGTTGTACGTTGGCCAGCAGATGACAGAAAAGGGCACTGG
>JAWXUN010000042.1:0-10318 GCA_044426425.1 Clostridia bacterium
ACAATATGTGCGTTATCGTTGACTATAATGGTCTACAAATAGACGGCCCAATCAGCGAAGTTGCAGGCCCAGAGCCAATCGACAAAAAGTTCGAGGCTTTTGGTTTTCACGTTATCACAATTAACGGTAACGACTTTGACGAGCTTGAAAAAGCTTTTGAAGAGGCTAAAACTATCAAAAATATGCCAACTGCTATTATTGCAAAAACAACAAAAGGCAAAGGTGTATCATACATGGAAAACAACGTAAATTGGCATGGTGCTGCTCCAAATACCGAGCAATATGAAATTGCTATGGCAGAATTAAACGCAAAACTAGCTGAATTGGAGGGCAAATAATATGGCTGAAATATTAAAAAAAGCTACTAGAGAAAGCTTCGGCGAGGCTCTAGTTGAAATCGCAAAAACAGACGACAGAATTTTAGTTTTAGACGCTGACTTGGCTGCTGCTACAAAAACTGGTACATTCAAAAAAGCTTTTCCAAACAGATTTTTCAACTGTGGTATCGCTGAATGTAACATGATTGGCATCGCTGCTGGTCTTGCAAGCTGTGGCAAAGTTCCTTTTGCTGCATCGTTCGCAATGTTCTCTGCTGGACGTGCTTTTGAGCAAGTTAGAAACTCTGTTGCTTACCCTCACTTAAACGTAAAAATCGCTGGCTCACACGCTGGTATTTCTGTCGGAGAAGACGGTGCAACTCACCAATGCCTAGAAGATATCGCTTTGATGTCTGTTATCCCAGGCATGGTTGTTCTAAACCCTTGTGACCACTACGAAATGCTCGGAGCAGTCAAAGCAATGGCTGAATACAACGGCCCTTGTTATGTCAGACTTGGCAGACTTGCTGTTGAAACTGTCAACAACAACGACGATTATAAATTTGAAATAGGCAAAGGCATTGAGCTAAAAGACGGTAAAGATTTAACAATCATTGCTACTGGTTTGCTAGTTCAAGAAGCTGTAAAAGCTGCTAAATCACTAGAGGAAAAAGGCGTGAGTGCAAGAGTTATCAACATTCACACAATCAAACCTCTTGACGAAGAAATAGTTATAAAAGCCGCAAAAGAAACAGGCAAAATCCTTGTTTGTGAAGAGCATAACATAGTCGGTGGCTTAGGCAGTGCAGTAGCTTCTGTTGTATCAGAAAAATTCCCAGTGCCAGTTAAAAAACTAGGTGTAAACGATGTTTTCGGACACTCAGGCCCAGCACTAGACCTACTAGCACAATTCGGACTAACTGCTGACGGTATCGAAAAAACAGCATTAGAATTTATTAAATAAAATCATAAAAAATTTAGAGCACGAAGGAAAATTTTTCCCTCGTGCTCTTTTTTTATAAAATTTAAAGCGAACAGTTCTCTGCTAACATAACCGCCTTTACAACTTTGTCACGTTCATTTCCTGCTATGCTCATTAATTTAGAAATATCTTTCAGTGGCAAACAGTGCGATATCATATCCTCGGCAGAAATTCCGCCCGTTCTTATCATTTCGATAGCTAGTGGAAAATAAATGCCAGGGCGAGAATATGCTCCCTTTAGTTGCAATTTGTTAACGTGAAATTTATTTGCGTTTATAGTAATCATTGGCTCACCACCAAAGCCCAAAAATGCAAGTGTGCCATTATAATTGAGTATCTCAAGAACCTCTGGTATAACATAATTTTGAGCTGTCACCAGTGCTTTATCGACACCAGATTTAGGAAAATCAAAGTCTAAAAGATTTGTTTTATCGCTATAAATAATTTCGTCCGCACCAAATTTTAGGGCAAGCTCGGCTTTTTTCTTAGAGCGAGAACGCAACACAGCAAAAACTTTGCTTGCACCGTTTCTTTTTGCTAGTTGCAACGCCATCAAGCCAATCGAGCCAGTTCCATAAATCAAAACATGGTCGCCCATCTCTATTTTTGCAGTTTTGACAAGGTCGATAGCAACACCAAGTGGTTCGATAATCGCTGCGTATTTAAAAGACACATCATCAGGCAAAATAACACAACTTTCAGACTTAACAACAGCGTATTCAGCAAAACCATTAGACAGCGAAGATATCGGGCTTGAGCACAAATCAACCTGACCGTTTTTGCAATTATCGCAAGCACCACAAAAGCTCGTACTTTCGACAACCACTCTGTCACCAACAGAAACATTACTTACATTTTCGCCGATTTTTTCAACATAACCAGCCATTTCATGCCCAAAAGCTCTATACTCTTCAGAAGAGTTTAAGTCACCACCACAAACTCCACAGGAACAAACCTTTAGCAAAACTTCATTTTTCTTAGCTTGAGGAATTTCCATTTCTTTCAAAACAACATCGCTAAAATTCTTTTTATTCGCAATAATCATTATCAACATCCTCCATTTTTTGATATATGAAGTTTTTTATAAAGAAACATTATCTTTCGTTTTTTCTTGCCATTTGTATATTTTTTCAGAAAGTTCTTTAATTATTGTTTTATACTCTTCTTTATTGTATAAATTTATTGTTTCTCCAAGAGGTTCAGAAATATTATATAATTGGTGGTCGCCATAGTCGCTTAGGCACAATTTATAATCTCCGCTAAGCACTGTTCTCATAGATGCTTTCGATGCATTGAATATAACATCGTCAGAAACACCGTCCAAAGGAGTTAAATTGCAAGGAGCTTCCACAAAGTCTGGGTTCCATTCGATGAAAACATCTCGCTCTGGAATTCCCTTGTTTTCTTTTAGTGAAGAATATACACTCTCACCATCTAATTCAGCATTGCAATCTGTTTGCATAGCGTCCAAAATCGTTGGAATTAAATCTATATGGCTAAACGGAACATCAATATTTTGTGCTGCAACACCAGGGATTTTTACAATCAAAGGAACTCTTACGCTAGATTCGTACTGAACCCCTTTTCCGTTGAGTTTAAAATCTCCCATCATATCTCCGTGGTCTGATGTAAAGACTATGATTGTGTTATCCTCAAGACCATTTTCTTTTACGCTGTCTAAAATTCTTCCCAAGTGATTATCAACATGAGTCACTTGACCCATATATCTAGCAATATATTTTCTCCACTCTTGCTCACTGCCTAATTGGTTTTCAATGAATTTTTTCATAGAATGATGTCTTAATGGAGAATTTTTATCTGGAAATTCCGAGAACAAACTTGGTAATTCAATTTTTTCTGGGTCGTACATATCATTGAGCGGTCCTGTTATTGGAGGATGAGGGTCAAGAAAATTTACAAATGCGACAAAATTTTCGTCTTTATGTTCAGTTATGTAATCAATAGTTTTATCTGCAACAAATGCAGTTTTAGTGAATTTATCTGGCATATCATTTGAATAATCTCTTGAAAAAACTGTGTGCTTTTCGGTTTTTAAATTAGGTGTAAAACCATTATCTATCAAGTAATTATGATAATCACTTAACAATTCTTGATATTCTTCTTTAGAATGATATTTGCAATACATATCCTCGACACTAACCCAGTGATTAAACCCATGCTGACATACAAGTTCGTCACCTAGATGCCATTTTCCTATATAGCCTCTCGCCTTATACACGTCATTGTCGAGCATTTCTGCTAAAGTTTTGACATCATTTCCCAAAAAAGCATTGTTACAAGTCGCCTTAGAATTATGTGGGAACAATCCTGTTAGCAAAGTACCTCTAGCAGGAGTGCAAACAGGCTGTGTGTCATAACAATTTGAAAAATAGCAAGCATCTTCTGCGAGCTTGTCCATATTAGGTGTGCTGATTTGCTTGTTACCACTGTAACCCAAAGTGTCGGTGCGTTGTTCATCTGTAAAAATAAACAAAAGATTATAATTTTTTTTCATTTTCAATACCTCACATTAACATCAAGTTGCTATAACGCTCACGAAAGCGTTTTCATTTCATATTATACGCTAGTATCTAAAAAAAGTCAAGCACCCTAGCACTCTGTATCAATCAAAACTTTACAATGCAGATTAAATATTCTAGGGAACGTAAAGTTTTAGTTGCCTACGTCGAATATTGCAATGGTTTTTCTCCAGAAAAACAATAAATAGTTCAAATAAAAGCAAGTTGTCAATTTGTTGACAACTTGCTTTTTAGTTAAGGTTAAGAATTATTTAGATAATTTTTTCTTGCTTACACATATAATCCCGAGAAGTGAAACGAACATTATAACTGCCAACAAAGCTCCATCGCTTGTGTCGCCTGTTTCTGGCACTTCTGTTTCTTCGTCTTCAGTAGTTTCATCTTCTGTTTCGTCATCAGTAGTTGTATCTTCTGTAGTGCCACCTTCTGTTTCGTCATCAGATGTTACAACTTCTGCTAATGCATAAGTTGAGAATTTTTTGGTTTTGAATGTGAATGTTTCATCATCATCGTCAGTATCAGTTAAAATATCAGTTGTAATTGTTCCGTCTTCATTTTCGTGAATTCTAATAATTACTAAATCTTTACCTTGTAATTCTTCTGGAATATCAATAGTAATTTCAATTTCTTCGTCTAAATCTGTTAAACTTGTAGCTGTATCGCCAACATATTTTGTTAAGTCGATGTCTAAAATTAAAGCAACTTCATAAGTTTCTTCTAATTCGTCAATAGCTGTTTGCTCGTCTGTTGTAAACTCTGTAACTTCGCTAACTGTAAGTTCAACTTTTAATTCTTCGTCATCTGCAAGTTCTTCTGCTGTGAACACAGACTCTACATCTTTATTAAGTGCAACTTCTACGCTTGATGTATTTTCAATTGTAACTGTTGATTCTGTGTCATCAGTAGTTGTATCTACAGTAGTGTCATCTGTTGTTGTGTCTGTATCAGTATCTGTGCTTGTGTCTGTTGTTGTATCATCTGTGTCAACGTCTGTATCTACACCATAATTATAAATAATCTCGAATGATCCGTAAATATAATCTCCAGTATCCCAATCATCGCCAATTGCATTCCAATTGTTATCTAAATCAATACTATTCCATTGTGTTTCTGTACCTGTATAGTAAATGGTTTCTAAAGAGTCACAATATTCGAATGCAGTCTTACCTATGGCTTCTATGCTATCTGAAATAACTATGCTCTCTAGTGAAGTACAATTATTAAATGCAGAATAAACAATTTCTGTTACACTCTTTGGTAAAGTTATAGATTCTAAAGAAGTACAGTCAGAGAATGCTTGCCATTCGATTGTTTCTATACCGTCACAAATTTCCACATCTCCTGATATTCTTAACGGGATTACTATAATTTTGGTTTTAGCTTTATCATACAAAATGCCGTCTACACTAGCATAACTTTCGTTATCACTATCAACTATAAATTCAGCTAAATTGCTGCAAAATTTAAATGCACTACTGTCTATATCTGTAACGTTCGCTGGTATTGTTACGCTTGTAAGCTCTTGGCAATTGCCAAATGCATACCAATCAATCGCAGTAACGGCCACTCCGTTTATAGTTTCTGGGATATCGGCAGATGTAATCGTATAATCTGCATTTATAATAGTGCCAGTATCAGCATCAAAATAAATTTTACCACCTTCAATGCCATCTACTTCTATGTATTCATAACCTGTAAAAGTATAGTCATTAATAGTTACATTTTCATCTGTTGTTTTTAATATTGTGCCACTCTCTAGACAATCGAAAGATATATTTTCGATTTCACAAAATTCTTCAAATGTTCCGTCATAAGTTATAGTCGAAGAATTAGAGTATGTATAAAAAGCCCAAGAATCAATACTTGTAACAGAGCTTGGAATATAAATACTTGTTAATGATTCAGAACCGATAAATGCACATGAACCGATACTTGTAACGGTATCAGGAATCTCTACACTTACTATAGAGCTATACCGAAATGTATCTGAACCAATACTTGTAATACTATAACCATCAATTTCTCTTGGAATTACTAAGGCTGTTTCTTCGCCTTCGTAACCAGTAACACTGGCAGTTTTTGCATCTTCATCTAAAATGGTATAGCTCCAGTATCCATCTTCAGATGTTGCAGCAAATACCCCTGTTATCATTAGGCTTGTTAGCATAATGACAGACAAGAGAATTGCTGTGCCTTTTTTGAATAATTTTTTCATTATTACTCTCCTTAATTTTTTTTATATTTATCCAGTTATCTACTGAAAAAAATACCTTAACTTGAAAACTCCGTAATATACTGTAAATATTCGTCTGGTAACTCTAGTTCTGGTGTATCGTTAATTAAATAAGCTATGAACGAGGTATTATCTTCTACTTCGCTTAGCATATCTTCAATTATCACTAAATAAGCCTTGCAATATTCGGCACTTTCGGTATATCCAGCTTCTTCATACAATTGCACGCCGACAGCTAAAATATAAACAAGGTCAGTATAGCAATCTATAGAATACTTGGAAAGCTCTATTTCTTTTAATTTATAAGTAATAGCATTTTCAAAGCTACCTAAGCTGTAATAATACATTGCTTCTATATTGTACGCATAGGCTACATATTCATTTTTCTCTATAATTTCATCAGCTAGTTCTTTCGCTTCGCTTACATCTTCAATTTCTGTTAATTGTTCTAACTGTATCCTTGTGTTATTTGGATATAAGGCTAAAGAAACACTATTAAACCCAAACAATTCACAGCCAAGAACCATAGCAAAATATATATTTAAAACAGCAAACAGACATAAAGCAATCTTAATTGGCAAAGAAAATTTAATTTTCAACTTTTTAAAATCGTCCTCAAAATCTAACACTAAAATTAGCAAGAAAAATATTAATATATATTGCAAATTAAAATCTAATAAAGAGAACACCGATATACAAATGATAAGCATTTTAAAAAGCAGAGGTAATTTTTTGGATAACAAGCTTTTTACTACTACAAATATTAAAGCCACTCCTGCAAGCCAGCCTGCATCTAAAAACAACTGCAAAAAGTCGTTATGCACATATGTAACTTGATACACCCCAGTTTGAAAAGAGCCTTGTGCAAAAAAGTAACCATAGTAGCCTAAGCCTAAAGGATGAGTTAAAATCTGTGGCACAGCATCTACTGCGTATAAAATTCTTCCCCAAATCGTGCTTAAATTTATTGCATTTCTTAAAGAATTGAAAAAAATATCAAAATTTCCAGATATAAAAACAACAACGACTGCCAGAATAGCTATCAAAGCGGAAGTTCCAATAATTATCAAGCTTGCTTTTCTATATTTTTTATAAAAACACAGACTAATAAAAATACTATTGATAAAATTACGCCTGTTCTACTTTCACTTAACAATATACCCAAAATTAAAATTTGGGAAAATAAATTAGAAATTATTATGCTTTTCTTAGTGTCACCAAAATTATTTATTAAAATCAATAGCGACATTGTCAAAAACAAAGCAAAAGTGTTTGGGTATTGAAAAAAACCGCTAATTTCACCGTTTACAGTAAAAAAATTCGCTATTGCGTTGTCAAAAAAACTAATAACAATAGAAACTAATACCAAAGGTACTGCAAAAAAAGGAATAACATTAATCATTTTTTCTTTTTCTGCAATTTTTAATTGTGAAACTATAAACGCAAATAAAGAAATTGGTAAAAATTTGATAAATCCTATAAAAGCAAGTCCTATATCGACTGCGAAAATTACTGATATCAGGTATGAAATGGGTATTAAAGAAATTGCCACAAAGGTTTTACTTACACGCATATTTTTATTTTTAAACATAAAAACAATATAAACAATTAATGCTAAAGAAATTATACAAGATAAAAACTCGAAAAATAGTCCTACACAAACAATTGATATCACTAGCCAAATACAAAAATTTTTATAAATATGTACACCTTCTCTTTATACTACATAACATTAATTATGTGGTTGATGTAATAACTAGCTTATGAAACTTTATAATTAGAAAAGGAAAAAATCATGATAAATATATATGACTATTAGCCTGGTTTTTTTTAATTTAAAAAATCAGACTGTTTATTATGCTGTTTTTTATAATTTGTGAGATTTACTAATTGACTTTTCTGTAGTTTAGTAGTAAAATATTAATAGTTAGGTTATTTTATATATTTTTCCACCACATAATTAATGTTATGTGGTTTTTGTATTATATAGCAAATTCAAGCGTTCTATTTGCCTTTCGTGGATTGTTCCAGTTTCTATCATATATATTTTTGTTGTATTGATGCTTGAGTGTCCTAGTAGATCAGCAAGTCTTGAAATATCTTTGCTTATTTTATAGTAAGTTCTGGCGAATAAATGTCTTAAATTGTGTGGAAAAACTTTGCTTTTTAAGACTTTTGCTTCTTTGCATAAATCTTTCATCATTTTCCAGATATTTGTTCGGTCTATTTCTTTTCCAAACTTAGTTACAAATATGCTACCACTTTTTATGTTCATAAATTTGATGTATTTCTTTAAGTTTTTACAAAGTTCTTTTGGTATGAAAATCACTCGGTTTTTGCCCTTGCATGATACTGTGGCTCTGCCTTGATGTAGACTTTCTACTGTAATATATTTAAGTTCAGACACACGAATTCCAGTTGAGCATATAGTTTGAATTATTAGAGATAATCGTTTGTTACCTTTATTTTCTGCTGTTTTAATAAGTTTTTGATACTCACGTTCTGTAAGTTCTCTTTCAGGACGTGAGTATATTTCTTTTTGTATCTTTAGTGGTTTCACTTTAAATTGTGGATAACCTAACCATTCCATAAAATTATTGACTGCTGCTAAAATTGAGTTTACACTGTTAGGTGCATAAGATTTAACCAGTTCTTCTTTGAATTTTATGACTGATTTTTATCAAGTTTTTCATCTTTTATAAACTGGGCAAACTTCTTAATATCGCTTATGTATTTTTCTATCGTGTTTTGGCTTTTTTCTTCTTCGTATAAATAATTTTCATATTCTTTGATTTTTTCTAACATTCGACCACCCTTTCTTTTATATAGTAACACAAAAAACGACCACACCGAAGTGAAGTCGTTTTTTAAGTTTATTGGTTTTCACTGATTTGCTATTGTTCATTACTCATACCACCTTTGTATTTGTAACAACAATATATACTATATAATTGAGTATTAGTCAAGTGAAAATGTTAGCTAATATTTTATTTCTGCGATAGCAACAAACAAAGGCAAGTATTTCTGATTGCCTTGTTTTGCTATTAGGTTAATTTACACTTTTTGTTTTGTTGCACTTACTGTTATAATCTACCCGGTTCCCTCACCGTTCCGTCAAGTCTGAGGTGAATTAATATTTTGTAGTGGACGGGTTTCCTGTCCCGAGGGTTTATCGTTAACTTTCGGGTGGGAAAACTCCACCCCCATACGTGGGAACTTAGTGAAAAGTGAAAAGGTGTAGTGGAAATCTTGCGATTTCTTAATTATATATTGTTTTATTAACTGTATTTTTCTAAATAAATTATAATATACAAAACTTTAATCAAAAAATCCGTGAGGATTTTCACATTACTTTTTCACTCTTCACTATTACTTTTTCACTAAGTTCCCACGTATGAGCCGTGACCCTACTACGTGGGAACATAAAGTATTAATAACATCGTAGGGTATGCATTGATTAGTTGTTTGTTGTAGGGACATGGCTTGCCATGTCCGCCGTGGGTATACCCTCATAGTCGGTAACTTAAGGAATTATTAATTGATAATTGACAATTGACAATTGACAATTGTCAATGACTGTGAAATCCTTACGGATTTTTTGAATGTAGGGTTGGGGCTTGCTCCAACCGTGGGTTTAACAATATTTTATTTAGAAAAACATAGTTGTTATACAATTTTTATTAAGAAATCGTAGATTTTCACCACGGTTTTTCACTTTTCACTATTATAGCAACATGAATATTATTAACCCTTAACTAAGTGGCATAAATCCTGCCAAAATCTATAAAAATCCTCACTAATACGAAAGTATTAGCTGTGGTTTTTAAAACTTTTGCTCACTTATTTATAAGGCTTATAATAATCAAGTTGCTATACCTTTTCACTAATTTCCCACGTATGAGCCCCTTCACTACACTGAAAACTCCAACTTTACATTTTAATCAACACACTTGAATACGATACGTACCCTACTGAGTAGTTCCAAATTATTATATGCAACTGTGGGCTATAAAAATATGCAAAAAAAATAAATCACTAAACAAAATGTTTAGTGATTTATGTAAAAGGGTTTTTAATACCCTGAAAACTGAATAAAGAAACGAATTAACATAAGAAATAAAAAGTTGAGAATAGTTAAAATAATGGGTGCTTGAGAAATCTATTTGGTCAAGCCCTCGTTCTATTAGTACTGCCAAGCTGAATACATTACTGTACTTACACACGCAGCCTATCAACCTTGTAGTCT
>JAWXUN010000043.1:0-5076 GCA_044426425.1 Clostridia bacterium
CTTCACTTTTACTTATTACTTAAGTTACCGACTATGAGCCCCCACCCTACGTTGAAAACCCCAATAAAAAGCACTATATAATTTTTGAAATTAGTTTCTTTTGCCTTGGTTTGTTGGTTTGTTCATGTCAAATCTCTCAAGGTAGTTCCATTTTCCGTTAACCATGTGGATACCCCATTTGATACCGCCGAGAGGTGTGTTGCAATCTTCTTCGCTTGCTGGGTGAAGTCCTGATGCGTGAGGAGCGTGATCCCATCTACAAACTGAACCCATAATCTCAAAGTTAACACCGTCTTCTGCAAATTGAATTGTGTTTTTCTCCATACCGTCAGAAGTAACAAGACCTGCGATACCATTTTTGTAATGCCATACGCAAATTTCGTGACCGCTGTTAGAAATTGGATTATATTCACTTTTTACATAAGGACCTTCTGGCTTGTCAGCAATTGCAACACCCCATTTAATTTCACGTCCGCCCATGAACATTCCTTCGCCTTTTCTCTCGCCTTTGTAGTAAAGATAAAATTTGTCATTGAATGCCATTAAACAAGGGTCGTGAACTTTGTGGCTGTCAAAATCGCCACGGCTTATTACGTTAAATCTGTTGTCTTCTTCGCCTTCCCATTCGCCTGTATCCCATGATGGAGTAAGGATTGCGTGGTCAAGTTTTTCCCAAGGGCCGTTTGGATTTTCAGCAATAGCCATTCCGATTGTTTCATAAGCTCTAACATTGTATGGGTATTGAACGCATTGATATGTTAGATAATATTTACCATCGTGATCCAAAACTTCTGGTGTGAAAACACTTCTGTCGTCAAAAGCTCCGTCTTCGCCTCTGCCAACTGCCAAGCCTTGTTCTTTCCATTCGTATCCGTCTTTGCTTGTTGCATACCAAACTTCTGACAAATCCCATGGGAAAACTTTTAGAGCTTTGTTTGCAGGGTCGATAAATCCAACTGTATCTCCAGGGCTTTTTGTGTAATAAACATAATACTCACCCTCAAAAAATACTATTCTACTTGGATCTCTTCTAACTACACCCTCTTCGTAGCCAATGTCACCCTTAAGCTCTGTGTAAGCAAAGCTTGTGAACCATGTGTCGTCATGGTCAAAGTACCCTCTCTCGATAGCTCTTTTAGTAGCTGAACTCAATTTTTTTTCCATATTAGTTCTCCTTAATTAAACTGTGATTTATATATACGGGAGTATTCCCCTCCCAGGGATAGCAATTCATTGTGTGTACCATACTCTAAAATCTCACCTTGACCCATAACCAAGATAGTGTCTGCATCTTGAATTGTTGATAGTCTGTGTGCGATGATAAAGGCGGTTTTTCCTTGTCTAAGGTTAACCATTGCGTCGTTAATTCTTTTTTCTGTCGCAGTGTCAACATTAGATGTTGCCTCGTCCAAAATTAACATATTAGAATTTTGAACCATGCACCTTGCAATAGATATAAGCTGTTTTTGTCCTTTTGAAAGGTTAACTGCGTTTTCGTTTAGAACGCTGTCGTATCCTTTTGGCAAGGACATAATTATGTCATGAACTTTTGCAGCTTTTGCAGCTTTTATGATTTCTTCGTCACTTATTCCGTCTGTTCCATAGGCAATGTTATTTCTAACAGTATCGTTAAAAATCCAACTGCTTTGAAGAACAAGTGAAAAGTTTCTTCGAACAAGTTTTTTAGGAATTGTGGTTATGTCAACACCGCCGATTGTGATTTTGCCACGATTTAATTCATAGAATCTCATAAGCAAACTGATAAGCGTTGTTTTGCCCGAGCCTGTTTCGCCAACAACGGCAATTGTCTTGCCCTCTTCAATGTTCAAGTTAATATTTTTAAGCACAAGTTGGTCTTTTACATAGCCAAAATCAACATTTTCTAAACAAATATCTCCGCCAACTGGCTTGTTATATTCTTGTTCTTTTTCGTCAATTTCATCTAGTTCATCTTTCTCGTCAAGCACAGAGAAAACTCTCTCAGACGCTGCTAAAGCAGATTGAATTTCACTAAAAATATTAGATGTTTCACTTATAGAACTCAAGAATTTTCTTGAATATAAAATGAATGATGATATATTTCCCATAGAAATCATTTGAGCTAGATATAGCATGATGCCGATGAAAGAAATCATTGCAAGTGCCAAGTTTGAGATAAAAGAAATTACTGGCATGATTGAGCTTGCGTGGTAGTCAGCTATGTACTGAGAATCGCAAGATTGTTTATTAACCTGAGAGAACTCGTGGCAGTAATAATCTTCTGCACAATAGGCTCTGATTGTCTTTGTTCCAGTAACTTTTTCGTCAATATATTGGCATAAATCGCCTATATCTCTCGAACGCTTTTTGAAAAGTGGATGCACAAATTGTGCTTTTCTTTTTGCAACCAAAACTGTTAGCGGAACAATTACTATGTATATTAGGAACAATTGTGGGCTTGTTTTTATCATCATAAATGACGTACCAATAACTGTTATCAAAACTGTTGCAATTTGCACAAAGTCGTTTGTAACAGAAGTTGCAACAAGGTTTATATCATAAGTTAAACGGCTGATAACCTCACCTGATTGATATTCTGCTAGTGAATTTGCTGATAAATCCATGATTTTTGAAAATGCTTCTTTACGCATATCAAAGGCTACTTTTTGTCCAATTATTGTAAATGTAAAGGTGTAAACATAAGTCATAACTGCTGCAAAAAGATACATAACAGCCATGGCTATACAAAGGTTTACAACCTCTGGAAAATTAACTTTTGCATTTTCCTCAATCAAGTCAATTGCTTGACCTGAAATGTCAGGAATTATAATTAAAAAATAGTTTGTTACTAAAATTAAAAGAGTTATTAGCACCATTTGCCATTTGTTTCTAAAAAGGTATGATAATAATCTTCTTATTGAGTGAATATTCATTTTTTCACTCTTGGATTTGTCGCCACGTCTTTTTCTACTCATACTTCGCACCTCCTGTTTGGAAGTTCCACAAATCTTGATATTCTTTGCAATTATGTATAAGTTCTTTATGTGTTCCAAGTGCCACGGCAGTGCCTTTGTCACTTAACAAAAGAATTTTGTGCGAGTCCATTAACGAAGTTATACGCTGTGCAATTATAACGGTTGTACAATGCATTTCTTTAGAAATTGCACGTCTGATTTTTGCATCAGTTGAATAGTCGAGAGCAGAACTGCTGTCGTCTAAAATAAGAATTTCTGGTTTTTTAGAAATAGCACGGGCAATAAGAAGTCTTTGTCTTTGACCGCCAGATAGGTTTGTGCCACTAGAGTTAATATCGTATTCCAAACCTGTTTCTTTTGAAGAAACAAATTTTTTGAGGTCTGCAATATCAAGAGCTTTCCACATATTTTGATCGTCTAAAGTTCTGCCTATTCTGATATTTCCCTTGACAGTGTCAGAGAAAACGCAGTCATTTTGCATAACAACACCGAACTTTTTATGTATATCTTGCTCTTTTATGGTAGAAATATCTTCACTGTCAATAAATATTTTACCGCTAGTTGGTTTGTAAAAACCTTGTAGAAGATTGACAAGTGTTGTTTTTCCTGAACCAGTTGGGCCCAAAATACCGAGAGTTTCGCCTTTTTTGAGTGAAAAACTGATATTTTCAACAACATTGTAACCGCTTCCATATTTGAATGTGACATCATCAAAGGTGATGAAATTTTCTTCTTCGTCTTTGTCATTGTTTTTTGGCTCTGGCTCTTTTGTTTTAATGTATAGAAGTTGTTCAATTCTAGCTGCCGACGCATTACCTCTTGCAATTGTTATAAAAAGTCTGTTAATAGCCATAAGAGAAGCTGAAATCATTGTGAAATAACTTAAGAAAGCAATAATATTACTTGGTGTAGATGAGCCGTCTTGTGCAAAATATCCACCGAACAACACAACAGCTACCAAGCCAATATTTAGCAAAAGGTTAACAGCTGGGTTGAAAAAAGACATCAATTTTGCTGTTCTCATCTCTTGTTTTCTAAGTGCCTCACTAATCTCTTCAAACCTCATTTTTTCCTTTTCTTCTGTTGCATAGCCTTTTATTTCCATAACACCAGAAACGCTGTCACGAGTGATATTAACTAAATCATCGTTAGCTCTTTGGATAGATGTATGTAAAAAAGTACCTCTTTTTGTTGTAAAATATGTAGCAACTGCTATTATCGGAAAAAGAATAAATAAAATTTGACTTAATTTCGGATCCATCATCGCAGTAAAAATCATACCGCCTATTACTATTAGAGGAGCTCTTATTCCCATTCTGATAGTAGACCCTATTACTTGGTGTATGTTTTGTACATCTGTTGTAAGTCTTGAAACAGCACTTGAGATTGTTAGTTCATCAAGTTGGTCAATACTTAAACTATATACTTTTGTGAAAACATCGTTACGCAAACCCTCTATTGAGTTTCGAGAAATTTTGGCTGTAATTCTGTTAGCCCACAGATTTCCTAAAGCTGTGAACAATGCACAAATAACCATGCCTATACCCATGTATGCTATTAATTGAACATCACCTGTTGGTGCTAATTCGTCCAGCATAAAGTCGAGTATCCATGGTATGGCAAGTTCCGTTATAGAAGTTATAAACTTCAAAAATAATGCTAAAGCGATTAGAAATTTCATATCTTTAAGATATACTAAACATCGTTTCACATAATGCCCCCTTAATATTAAATTTGTATTGAAAATTTATGTAGGGGCGGGGTTGCCCCACCCGAAAGCTAACAATAAACCTGCGGGATGGGAAAACTATCCCCCATACGTGGGAACTTAGTGAAAAGGTAATATAGCAATTTGAATATTATTAGTCCTTAACTAAGTGGCATAAATCCTGCCAAAAGCTCTAAAAATCCTCGCTAATACGAAAGTATTAGCTGTGGTTTTTAAAACTTCTGACAAAATTTCTGCTCACTTATTTATAAGCCTAATAATAATCAAGTTGCTATAATGTGAAAATCCTCACGGATTTTTTGAATGTAGGGTTGGGGCTTGCTCCAACCGTGGTTTTAACAATATTTTATTTAGAGAAACATAGTTGTTATACAATTTTTATTAAGAAATCGC
>JAWXUN010000043.1:5086-10312 GCA_044426425.1 Clostridia bacterium
TCACTCTTCACTTTTACTTATTACTTAAGTTACCGACTATGGCGTCGTTACCTACATAGTCTTGAACCACGAGCTGTTCATTTTAATAGTTATCAAGAATTATCGGAAGAGTTTACTTCAATAGTAACGTCACTATAAGGGTAGAGGCTGTTGACGCTTTTTTCAATGGCTAGTATCGCCTTATCTCCGTAAATTTCGATATAATTATTAAAGCCCTCATCAAGAACTACGGTGATTGATTTTCCGTCTGAGCTAAAAGAATAAAGAGAAACATAGTCAGGGTAAAAACCATTAGCTACAAGGATTGAAAAAAATGAACCTAGATCTGTTGACACATCGGTGAATTGATATTCCTCAAAGCCGTCCTCGCTTGGTCGGTAAAAAGTAAAACTATATAGTTCAGGCTCATTTAGTCCCAAACGCATTTCTGCAAAAGATTGTGTGCCAGTAGTTTCGTTCATGCTTAGGTAAGTAAATAAACTTCCAAGGATAATTGTAAAACAGGCAGCCGTGATAATAGGTTTATATCTTTTAAAATTAACTTTGTGGATATTAGTTTCTCTATAAATTGGTTCTTTTTCAGCTTTTTCAATGACTTTATCGTAAATAGATTTTTTTATATTGGAGTCAATTTTAATATTATCAAAAGCACTTTTTATTTTATCCATTTTAAAAACTTCCTTTCAATTTGTTTTTGAGTAAAGCTCTAGCACGTTTTAGCCGTATTCTGATAGTTGCATTTGCTGTGCCTAAAATTTTTGCAATTTCATCAGTCTTATAACCCTCGTAATAATGAAGAATTAGACATTCTCTATATTTTTGGTCTAACGATTGAATTACAGGCAAAGTTTCGTCAAAATACATATTTTCGCCAATATGGATAGATTTTTCTATGTCGCTATTTTTGTGTTCTTTTTTTCTGAAAAAATCTACACTTGCATTTTTTGAACAAGTGAAAAGCCATGCTTTTATATGTTCGTCATCTAAAAAATTTTTATCGGTAACAAACAGTTTATAGAAAACATCTTGGCATATATCGGCAGTGTCTTGTGGGTTTTTTACTATTACAAAAATAAATTTGTACAAACTGTCAAAATATTTATTATAAATTCGTGTGAATTCTTTTTTGTTATGTACGATTTCCATTTATATCTCCTTTATATTACGTTTCAAAGTGTTATTTTGTTTCAAATTTTTCTTGTAGCCAAACAGAAATTTCTGCCGAAAAAAGCATGATGTACATACAAAAATATAACCACAGCATGAATATAACAACAGTTGCTAGTCCGCCATACATATTAGAATAGTTTGCAAAGTTTTCTATAAAAAACGAAAAGCCAAAAGAAAACAGCATCCATGATGATGAGGCGATAAGTGCAGAAATTGCCGAATACTTAAATTTTATATTAACTTTTCTTGGCACAAGATTATAACTAGCACAAAAGAATATAGTTAAAATTATAAATGCCCAAAGGTACTTGTCGTCAAAGACAACGCTTGTAAAATCTGGTGCAATTCTATTTATAATAAATGTATAAAGACTGTTGCCAAACAGCAGTATAACAATGGTTGCTACCAAAATTATTGCAAATGCAATTGTGTAAAAAATCGCCAAAAATCGTACGTGCAAATAGTTTCTTGTTTCATCTATTGCGTAAACAGAATTTAGCCCCTTAACAATTGCATAGGCAGCCTTTGAGGCGGACCACAAAACAGCAAAACCAGACACAGACAAAATAGTTATCGGCTGATATTCGACAAGGATAAATGTTTTTAAAAAATCGCCGATTTCATTTGGAAAGAGATTCAATGCATAGCTAATCACGGTTTCTCCATTGATGTTTATTAAGTTTAGAATGGATAAAAAAAAGACAGAAAAAGGCAAAATTGAAATGATAAGAAAAAATGCAGATTGTGCTGCATAAGAGTCTAAATGGTCATTTTTTAATTTTTTCTCAAACCAAAGGTATGTGTCTTTTATAAATTTTGTAATCATTAAATAGCCTCAACATAATCTCTTTTTTATTAGTATGCCAAAATTATAACACAGATAATCAAATAAAGCTATATACAGCAAAATATTTTTTGTTTTTAACGTTAGAGTAAAAAAGAGATAACACGAGATATAAAGAGAAAAAACGAGAAAAGGAAAAGATAAATTAATTTTTTTGAAAAAGCTATTGACAAGGCGTGTTTTTTGTGTTAATATTATCTAGCACCAAAATCAGTCACTAAGAGAAAATGGCTCTATGGTGGGGATTTTGAGCTATCGAAATGAAAAAATCGAAACGAAGATAAAAATTATTTACGGAGGTAAACTTATGTCTACATTTATGGCAAAAGCAGGTCAAATTGACCGCAAATGGTATGTTATCGATGCAACTGGCAAATCACTTGGTCGTGTTGCAGCAGAAGCAGCTGTTTTATTAAGAGGAAAAAATAAAGTTATTTACACTCCTCACGTTGACTGTGGCGACAATGTTATCATCATCAACGCTAAAGATGTTGTTCTAACAGGTTCAAAACTAGAGAAAAAATACTACTATCATCACACAGGTTATATCGGCCACATGAAAGCGGTTCGTTATGACACACTTATGAGAACAAAACCCGAAAAAGCTATGGAACTTGCTGTAACAGGTATGATTCCTTCAAACTCAATTGGTAGAGATGCTTGCACAAGACTACACGTTTTTGCTGGCTCAGAGCACGTTCACGCAGCTCAAAAACCTGAAGTTTGGACAATGAAATAAGGAGGAAATAAATTATGTACGATAAAGCACCATATTTCTACGGAACAGGTAGAAGAAAAAGTTCTGTTGCTCGTGTAAGAATTTACCAAGGCACAGGAAAAGTTACAATTAACGACCGTGATATCGACGATTATTTCGGCCTAGAAACACTAAAACTAATCACAAGACAACCACTAGTCTTAACAGATACAGCTGATAAATTCGACGTTGTTTGCCGTGTAAACGGTGGTGGCGTTACAGGTCAAGCTGGTGCAATCCGTCACGGAATTTCAAGAGCACTTTTACAATTTGACACTGAGAACCTCAGAGGAAAACTTAAAAAAGCAGGCTTCTTAACTCGTGACCCAAGAATGAAAGAGCGTAAAAAATACGGTCTTAAAGCTGCTCGTCGAGCACCACAATTCTCAAAAAGATAATCGGTTTATCATATACAAAAAAAGCTCTCCAGTTTTGGAGGGCTTTTTTTGTTTTAAAAAACTTGTATGTTCTCTTGATATCGTATGACACAGTTCTCTATAATATTTAATTTTACAAAGTACCACGCTATTCTTATCCTCTATTTTGCAAAATATGTTGTTTCGCCTGATTTTGCGGTGACTAGTTCGCCGTCTGCATCAAAAAAGCAAGTTATTGAGCTTGGGTTATAGACCATTGTTCTGTCAACATTGAATTTTAGCATAGACAAAGCCTGTATATAATCGTATATTTCTATATTACTTGCAAACCAGATGTTCTTAAGATTTGATGCCTTTTCGCAAAATTCTTCTATCAAATCCCAATTATCGTTGTCGTTAAATTCATAAGAATGACCCCAAACATAAAAAAGCGACATCTTTTTTGCATCGTCACCTATCATAGAAAATTCTTCTAGCTTTTCTGAGATGTTGTTTCTGTGGTGACAAGTTGGGTTCCACTGCATAAAATCACTTGGTATATTAAAATTGTTGCTTGCGATTACCGTTCTGGAATATTCTATTCCAAGTGAGGTAAATTCTTTTATTATTTTTTCGTTAAAATTGCCATAAGGGTACGACATTCCTCTAACTGGGTATTTTGAGCAAGATTCCAAAACTTGCCTATCTCTATAAATCTCATAAACAAGTTGTTCTCTTGGCGAATTTAGTAAAAAGGGGTGAGAAAATGTGTGGCAAGAAATCTCGTGATTTTTATATAAATCAGCAATTTCAGTTGTTTTCACAGTGTCTTCGTTGTCAAGTGTGCCTGCGTTTAGGTGAAACGTCGCCTTGATGTTGAATTTATCAAAAATTTCAACTAATTTTCTGTCATAAATTTTTCCGTCGTCATAACTCATGCTAATCGCCTTGTTAAAGCCAAACGGAAATCTGTTAAAAATAATTTGCATAGCTACCTCCAAATATTCTGTGTTAGTAAAAAAATTATATCCTGTTTTAATAATAACAAATTCGTCTATTTATGTCAAATTAACGGAACAAATTTTATGAGAAGTTTTTGTGTGAAAAGCAAAATAAAGCAACTTAAATATTCTCAATAATAACACACGTTAATGAGTTACTACGTTAACTTGAAACTTGTGAAACCGTTTACAAAATTGCATACTTTATACTAAATTCATCACATTTACATCACAACTTTGTCAAAGGTAACAAATATATGATGATTTTAAAAAAAACGTTGCCTTTATTAATTTTTTTTAGTATAATTAACTAATAAATTAAATCCATTACACACAATTTCATCACATTAAGACTTTAATACGAAAAACTTTTTGTAAGAAATGAAAAATGTTATGGATACATTTTTTTATTTTGGTAGAACAGCTAACTAAGCAATTAGTGGCTTGTCTATATATAATTTATTTTTTATTTTAATAGGAGAATTTCTAAATGAAAGCAAAAAAAATCTTAGCTTTGTTATTATCAGCATCGCTAACAGTTACATCTTTCGCAGCTTGTTCTGCACCAGCAGCGTCTGGCTCAGCAGGCTCAAGTGAAAGCACAGATGTAGATCCTGTAGTTGCTCTTGGCGGAGCAGACGAAGACGGCAAATATTGGGATGGTGATATCGAAATATCAGCTCCTGGTGAAGTGCCAATAGTTCTTGGCGACAAAATCAGCATTTCTGCTTTTACAGCACCACACAAAGACTCATGTGCAGTTTTTGACTACGGTACAAACTCATTCTCAACTGAGCTTGAGGATGCAACAAACATCCATATAAACTGGACAGTTGTTACTTCTGCTGATAAAACAGCAAAACTTAACCTATTGTTCCAATCAAACGAATACGAAGACTTAATCTTCAGTAGCTGGTTTGATGGTGCAGCTACCTACACATATTCGCAACAAGGCTATCTTGCCCCACTTAGTGTTTATTTTGACACACAAGGCTACTACTATCTTGAGTGGTACGATGCTCTTATCGAGAGTGGTGCAACAACAGAAGACGCTATGAAATCAGCTTATATGCCTGATGGAAATCTTTATTCTTTCAC
>JAWXUN010000044.1:0-10217 GCA_044426425.1 Clostridia bacterium
CCAGCACCACGGATAAGTCCTGTATTTGTTGGCATTTGGTATGACATGAAAAACATGATGAACACCAAGACCAAGAGGAATGAATGTGCGAGGTTTTTGGACTCTTCGGACAAGTTATATATCGACAAAACAGGGTCGATAAGAAAATATAAAATAACCGAGCAAACCGCTCCGAATATCACAAACATAACTTGAAAAGTGCGTGAGTATGTTTTTAGCTCTTCAGTTTTTCCCTGACCTATCATCTTTCCAATTAACACGGCAGTTGTGGAGGCAGTACCCACGGCACTGGTTTTAACTAGCAAAAATAGATTTGAGGCAACGCTGTTAGCAGCGATTGCAGAGCTTGACATATTGCCGAGAATTGCCGTTTGTGCGGCTGTGTTTATACCCCAAAAAGCTGCACCAATAATAATAGGTACTGCGATTTTTATGTAAGTAAAAAACATTTTTTTATCAAAATACAAAAGTTCTTTAAGGTTAATTTGTAGTTTTTTCTCTTTAAAAATAATGTATAAAACAAGCAGACTTAACTCGATTATTCTTGAAATAAGTGTGCCAATTGCTGCACCCTCTATACCCATTTCTGGAAAGCCAAAATGTCCATAAATCAAAATATAGTTAATGCTACAATTGATAATTAAAGAAGAAATTGAGAGGTAAAAAGCAATTTTTACGGTTTCGACAGAGCGTAAAAGAGAGAGCAAAATTGATGTAAAACAGAAGAAAATATATGTATATTTGATTGTGATAAGATACGCAACACCTTGGTCAATAATAGCTTCGTCCTTTGTAAAAATTGCCACTATTTCACGAGGCATAACAGTGGTTAAAACAACGTATATGAGCATAACAGTGATACCACAGGCTATGGCGATAGATGCGACAGTTTTGATTTTGCCAGTTTGTTTTCTTCCCCAATATTGACTGCCTAAGATAACGAGTGCATCGCCAATTCCAAGCAATAATTGTTGATAGACAAATTGTAATTGGTTAACGGCAGTTGCACCAGAAAGAGCTGTTTCGTTATAATTTCCGAGCATAACATTGTCGGCAAGGTTGACGCTTAGGGTAATAATATTTTGTAGTACGATGACCACGCACATAGAGAAAAACCGCTTGTAAAATTCTTTATCTTTAACCATTTTTTTAAAACCTCTTTTTAATATAAAAATCAGAGTTAAGAGTTTAGTATTTTTTTTAAACTCTTAGCTCCAAAAAACCGCTCTATTTTTCCCCTGGCTTTGACATAACTGCACCGACAAAACCAAAGAAAACTGCCGAGGCTATTCCGCCTGCTGCCGCTGACACTCCACCAGTGAAAACACCGATAAACCCTTGTTCGTCAACCGCATTTTTTACGCCCTCTGCCAATAAATTTCCGAAGCCACAAAGTGGGACAGATGCACCGCAACCAGCAAAATTTAATAGGGGAGTGTAGCACCCAAAAGCACCCAAAATAACACCAGATGTAACAAAAAGCACCATTACTCTAGCTGGTGTAAGCTTGGTTAAGTCTATCAAAATTTGACCGATAACGCAAATTAATCCGCCAACCCAAAATGCATTAAAATATTCCAAAAAAATCACCACCTGCTTGTATTATTCACATGATTTTTCGGAATATTTTTATGTTTATTAAATTGTTAAAATTTTCAATTATCCAGCACTTACTAAAACAGTTATTTTACTACCATAATCCATTTCATCGCCAGCTTCTAGCTCGTCACCATAGCCGATAACTGTTCCAATAGAATAAGAACTGCCCTCGACCTCTTCTATATAAACAATCATTCCAACTTCTTTTAGAGCTGCTTCTGCCTCTGCAAAAGTTAATTTTGTGATTTTTGGCAATGTCCTAACTTGTGTGCCGATACTTAGATAAACTGTGACAGAACCATCCATTATAACATAATCATCTGCGACAGGGTCTGTTCTGATGATATATCCCTCTGTAACTTCTTCACTAAATTCTGAAATAACATCAAGAGTGAAGTTATAAATAAGCTCGTCTTGCATCATAATTATCCAGTCGGTGTATATATCTCCAACCATGTCTGGCACTTTTACAACAGAAACAGATTCTGGAGTGAAAGCCTCGATAGCCTCATTGAGCGAATCATCGATTGATATATCGCCTGTGTCAACCATGTCTAGTCCGACGTTTATTGCAAAATAAAATGTACATACAAATGCCAAAATCATCCACAAAAAAGGTTGTATAACTTTTTGGATACCGTCACCACGATATTCTGGAACTTCTTTTACAAAAGTTTTTTTAACTGTTTGTGGCTTTTTTAATTTTTCGTCATAAAGCTCGTCTTTAAAAATTTCTAGGCGTGTTGTTCTGTCTTCTGGCATAAGCTGCAAAGCATTAGACAGTGCATAAGTTGCACTCTCTGTTATATTTTCCAAAATTTCTTTAGAAATCATAAGTTTTGGATTTTGTAATCTTCTTAAAACAGAACTTGGACGTTCGCCAGAAAGGGCAAAAATCATAACACAAGCAACTGCATAAACATCTGTTCTTGGACCACAGATAATGTCGTCTACATATTGCTCGTAAGCTGAATATCCTTTGATAAGTTCAGGCTCGTAGTATCCGCCGACTCGCCTGATATCTTCACTTGCAAAGTTTTTTATTCTCAAAAAATCGTTTTCGCAAACAATTATATTATCAGGATTGATAGCGAGATGCTCGAGTCCAAAATTATGTAATTTTTCTAGTGTTTCTATAAGAGGTAAAAATATTTTTTTTACTTCTTCATAAGACAACAAAACTTCTCTATTTTTAACAAAATCGCTTAAACTGACGCTTTCATAATGAGTATACACAACATAGCTAGTGTTATTTTCTGAAAAAGAATTTATGACTTCTACAACAGCATCGTTTTCTGAAAAAATTTGCAGAGATTTAGACCATACAGCAAATCTTGTGTGTAGGGACTGAAAAAGTGACTTGTCTTTACTAGCAACAGAGATTTTGTTCTCTTTTCTAAACATACAACAATCAGCGAAAAACTCTTGAATTTCAACAATTTTTTCTGTTTCTTTATCAAAAGCTAAATAAGTAAAACTTTCGGCATTAGAAGAAATTATTTTTCCGATTATATATCTATTTAAAAGCAATGTGCGTTGTGGCAAGCTGTTATTAACTTCTATTTCAGAATTATCAAATTTGCAAAAAGGGCAAATTTTTGTATTTTCTTCTGATAATTCAATGTCTTTAAAACAATTTATGCATATCAAATGCTCTGACATCTAAAAAATCCTTTACTATATAAATTAAACTTAAGTATACCATAATATATCTATTATAACAATAACTTTATGTGATTTATTTTTAATTATTAAAATTATTTAAAAAATCATCATTTTTTCATCATATTACTTACTTTTTTTGCCAAAAGCAAAAACTTTTAAGAGTAAAAAAGTTATTGGAACAGCAACTGCTGCTGCAAGTGCAAAGGCGATGATTTTTGGAAATTGCAATATGTTATACATAACATAAACCCCAAGGTTTTGTATGATAAAATTTGGTATATAAGAAATTGCAAATTTTATGAAATTTGCAAAACTTGTTTTTTCTTTAAATACAAAATAGCTATTTAAAAAAAATCCAATTACAAGACTTGTTAAATATCCACAAATAAAACTTATATTAACATTTGTTATAAAAAGTGAATATACAAAAGCTATCCAAGTGCCATTGAATGTATTAACTAAACCGAGGACTAAAAACATAAGAAATTGTTTTGAAAAAAATAATTTTATAAACTTTTTGATGTACAAACATCTCCTTAATTTTCTATTAATTTTAATTATATTACTTTTAAAAAATTTGTCAATGCTTTTTTGAATAATTAGCACTATTTTTACATACATTTTAAAATAATACTAAGTTAAATTATATGTAAAAGAGGATATTATTTTGCTAGGAAAAATAAAACAAATTATATGTGTGATATGTCTTTGTGCATTTACTTTTGGGATACTTGTATATTTACTGAGTAATGGAGAAAAAATAGTTAATATAATGCTGACAAGCGATGCAGAAGTTTTTGAGCCTCAAGTTAATATTCTTTCTGAGAATGAAAAAATAGAAATTCAAGAAGACCTAGAAATTATTGAAACTATAATGGAATTTGACTCTAAGCCGACCGATTTTTTAGAAGAAATTTTTCCTCAATTAAGTCCAGACCCAAACAGAGATTGGGCAGAGGTTATTGAAACTAGTATCGGTGGCGGAACACAAGTCGATAATTTTACGGTGAATGACAGCTCTGGTGCGAGTGTTGATTTGGAAGAAAAACTAGAAGAAGACCTGCCTTTTTCGGTTGAACTTTCTGAAGAACCCTTGGTTTTGATATATCACACTCACACAAGCGAGGCATATATGAGTGGCTACACGGGATACTATTATCTTGATACCGACACGAGAACAACAAACAATGATCTGAATGTAACAAGCGTTGGCGAAGTGCTGAAAGAAACTCTTGAAGCTAATGGAATTTCTGTTATTCACGACATAACAGTTCACGACAGTGTATACACAGGTTCTTATGACCGCTCGGCAGAAACTGTTGCAGAATATCTTGAAAAATATCCTTCTATTAAAATTACTATTGATGTGCACAGGGACTCAATGACGACTGATAGCGGTGCAAAATATAAGCCAACTGTGAGTATAAATGGCACAGACTCTGCACAAATTATGCTTATAGCAGGCAGTGACCCAAGCGGAATTTTGGAATATGATAATTGGGAAGATAATTTGATTTTTAATTTAAAATTGGCACAAATGGCAGAAACGCTATACCCAGGGCTGATGCGACCTGTTATGTATTGCGAAAGAAAATATAACATGGACATGACAAATGCATCTATACTTATAGAAGTTGGCACAGAGGTAAACACAATTTCTGAGGCTAAATATGCTGGTGAGTTGATGGGAGATGTGATTGCAAAAGTTATATTAGGATAGGGAAGTATAGATTTTTTAATATTTTAAAAGCGAGGATTTTTTAAAATGAGAATTTTTATGAGCAGTTTTTTTATAAGTGTAATTATATTTTTCACAGTGTTTTTTATGGCTATAACAGAAAATGTTTGCACCAAAAATTTGACAGGTGA
Source organism: Clostridia bacterium (assembly GCA_044426425.1). Taxonomy (GTDB): domain Bacteria; phylum Bacillota; class Clostridia; order Oscillospirales; family Acutalibacteraceae; genus SIG603. Next base: position 5,134 of record JAWXUN010000044.1, read on the forward strand.
AAACATAGAAACTTTTTCAATTGATATTACAAAAAGTAAAATAAATATAAGTATAAATTTTATGGGAATTGAAAAAACCTTTGAATTTGGTTAATTTGTACAAAGTAAATTATATTTTTTTGTTATTATTTACAAAGATATCTCTTTACAAATAGAATAAAAAGCGTTATAATAAAGCTAATAAGAAAAAAGAAGGATTTTGACAAAAAAAGGTTAAAAAGTGAACGAAAAATATGGAAAGAGGAATTTTTGAAATGAATAAACCAGTGTTAGTAGTGTTAGCTGCGGGAATGGGAAGCCGTTATGGCGGAATGAAACAAATTGACCCAGTTGGTCCAAACAATCAATTGATTATTGATTATTCAATTTACGATGCTAAAAGAGCTGGATTTGAGACTGTTGTTTTTATTATAAAACACGAAATAGAAGATGTTTTTAAAGAAGCAATTGGCAATAGATTAGAAAAATTTATGAATGTTAAATATGCTTTTCAAAACATAGCAGACTTGCCAAAGGGTTTTGAAGTACCTGAATGCAGAAAAAAACCTTGGGGCACAGCACACGCAGTTTTGAGTGCGAGAGATGTGATTGACAGCCCATTTGTTGTTATTAATGCTGATGATTTTTATGGTGCACAAGCTTTTAAATTAGCTTATGATTTTCTTATCAACACAGAGGACGACGAAAAATATAGATATTGCATGGTTGGCTACAAACTAAAAAACACTGTTACGGATAACGGAAGTGTTTCTAGGGGTGTTTGTGTAGTTGATAGCGAAAACAATCTAAGCGAAATTGTTGAGCGAAAGAGAATTGAAAAAATGTCTGATGGAATTAAATTCACTGAAGACGATGGAAAATCTTGGACTAATCTTTCTGATGACACTGCAATTTCTATGAATTTGTTTGGCTTTAAAAAGAATATAATTGATGAGAGCATGGATATGTTTGCTGAATTTTTAAGTGAAAACTTGGAAAAAGACCCAGAAAAATGCGAATTTTTCATACCTTTGGTTGTAAGTGAACTTATGAACAAAAACAAGGCTACAATCAAGGTTTTAGAAACATCTGATAAATGGTACGGCGTTACCTATCAAGAGGATAAACCAACTGTTCAAAAAGCAATGAGAGATATGGCAGATGCTGGTTTATACCCAGAAAATCTTTGGAAATAAAAAGGAAATGAATTTTATGAAAATTTATAATAGCGTTGAGGAATTAGTTGGCAAAACACCACTTTTAAAACTAAATCGTTTTGAAAAAGAAAATAATCTTAGTTCAAATATTTTTGCAAAACTAGAGCTTTTTAACCCAGCTGGAAGTATCAAAGACAGAGTTGCAAAAGCGATGATTGAAAAGGCAGAAGAACAAAATCTTTTGAATAAAGACACTGTGATAATTGAGCCAACAAGTGGCAACACAGGCATTGGTCTAGCTAGTATTGGTGCAGCAAAGGGCTACAAAGTTATTTTGACAATGCCAGAGAGCATGAGCATTGAAAGAAGAAATCTTTTAAAAGCTTATGGTGCAGAAATTGTTTTGACAGAGGCAAAACTCGGAATGACAGGTGCTATTAAAAAAGCTGAAAGTCTTGTGAGTGAAACACCTAATGCATTTATGCCGTCACAATTTGAAAATTGCGAAAATCCTCAAGCTCATTATAACACAACAGCTGTGGAAATTTGGGAAGATATGGACGGAAAGATTGACTTTGTTGTGGCTGGTATTGGCACAGGTGGAACGATTACGGGTATCGGAAAATATCTGAAAGAAAAAAACAAAGACATAAAAATTGTTGGTGTAGAACCTTTTGACTCACCATTTTTGACACAAGGAAAAGCTGGACCACACAAAATTCAGGGCATTGGTGCTGGCTTTGAACCAAAAATTTTAGAAAAAACAATCTGTGACGAATTTATCACAGTGACAACAGAACAAGCCTACGAAAACATGAAAATACTGACACAAACAGAAGGTGTTTTGGTTGGTGTTTCTTCTGGTGCGGCTTTGTTTGCAGCTAGTGAAATAGCAAAAAAATATACGAATAAGAATATTGTTGTGATTTTGCCAGATACTGGGGAGCGTTATTTGTCGATTTTGTGATAATAATTTGAAAAAAAAGAAAAACTTTGTCAATTCTATTGACAAATAGTCTATATGCTCGTATAATTTTTATATAGCTAAAATATAGAAAAGGGGTATTATTATGAAACCTTGTCCAAATTGTAAAAATTTAATTGAAGATGAACACCAAATTTGCCAATATTGCGGAACTCCTGTCCCAAATGTAGAGCCACAATATCAACAAGCTCCACAATATCAGCAAGCACCTCCACCACAATACCAAGCACCGCAATATCAACAAGCACCGCAATACCAACAACCACAATATCAACAAGCACCACAATATCAAGCTCCAAGAGTATACCCACACGACCATACTGCTGAGTTTGACAGAGAAGATATTTCTGAGAACAAAGTTATTTCTGTTTTGGTTTATTTGCTCGGAATTTTTGGTGTTATCATTGCAATGCTAGGTGCACAAAGTTCTAAATATGCAGCTTTCCATGTTAGACAATCACTAAAAATCACTGTTGTAGAGATTTTGACAGGCTTTGTTATGTGCATATTCTTTGTTCTTAGTCTAATCCCTTATCTTGGAATATTGTTCATGATTCTTAATGTTATTTTGCTGTTGACATACATATTCTATTGGATTTTAAAAGTTATTGCTATGTTCCAAATTTTCTCTGGAAAAGCTTGCGAACCACTACTTATCAGAAGTTTGAAATTCTTAAAATAAGATTTTTTTAAAATATTGTTAAATAAAAAAGATGGTTTTTATACCATCTTTTTTTGCGTTAATCACTATCATTTTTGTCAGATTTATTATCAATATTTTCTAGTGCATATTTGCAACACTGCGAAACAAGTGCATTCAATGAAATGTCAGCTTTACTTGCATACAAAGTTAAATTATCGACAAGTGATTTTTCTAATCTAAATGTTTTATTTACAAATTCTGTCTTTTTTATTTCAAACAATTAAACCACCTCTTTTAATAATATTATATGCTATTAAAGAAGTGTTATATACACCGTATATTTACACTTGATTTTATAAGTGTAAAATTAAACCGAATTTGAGGGCTATTGTGAAATTAGCAAAATTTTATGGAGTAAGTACAGATTTAATTTTAACAGGAAAAAGATGTGTGATTAACACAATAAATCGTAGAAGTTCATTGTAGGGAAGATATCGTTAAGCCCTTGGTGGGAGCAAGACCACACCCCATACGTGAGAACTTAGTGAAAAGGTAATAGTGAAGAGTGAAAAAGTAATGAAATCCTCACGGATTTTTTGATTAAATTTTTGTATATTATAATTTATTTAGAAAAATATAGTTTATAAAACAATATATAATAAAGAAATCGCAAGATTTCCGCTACAACTCTTCACTTTTACTTATTACTTAAGTTACCGACTATGAGCCCCCACCCTACGTTGGTTACTGATAGTTGTTAGTTAAACCCAAGGTTGGAGCAAGCCCCAACCCTACATTCAAAAAAATCCGTGAGGATTTCACATTTATTGTCAATTATCAATTATCAATTAATAATTTCTTAAGTTTCATACGTTGAGGGGTGAATAATTGCTTTTTGGTTTTATCTTTTTAGGTAGGTTTTTGCGAGTCCACCCTCTGATGTTTCTCTGTATTTGCTGAACAAATCTCTGCCTGTTTCGTACATTGTTTGGACGACTATATCAAAAGAAATTTTTCTTGAATGGGTTAAAAAATTTGCCAAACTCACGGCGTTAATCGCTCGCATTCCAGCAACTGCGTTTCTTTCTATGCATGGAATTTGCACGAGTCCTGCGATTGGGTCGCAGGTTAGCCCTAAATGATGTTCCATGGCAACTTCGGCTGCATACTCAATTTGTTCTATATCCATGCCAAAAAGCTCTGCGAGCCCAGCAGATGCCATTGAGCAAGCACTGCCTATCTCTGCTTGACAGCCACACTCTGCACCGCTGATTGATGCGTTGGTTTTGATTATGTTTCCGATTAAGCCAGCGGTTGCAAGTGCCCTGACAATCTCGTTGTCCTCAAAATTTTTTCTGCCTTTTTCGTAGTATAAAACAGAGGGCAAAACTCCACAAGCACCACAGGTTGGAGCGGTTACGATTGTGCCACTAGATGCATTTTCTTCGCTGACGGCAAAGGCATAAGAGCAGACAAGGCGATTTTCTCGTGTTTGCGGACTCTCGTCTATATGTCTTTGATTATACAAAAACTTTGCTTTTCGCTGAACCTCTAGCCCACCTGGCAATGTTCCGTCTGCTTGGAGTCCTGCACGAATAGAATTTTTCATTCTTGTCCAAACGTCTGTTAAATAATCAAAAATTTCTTTTCCCTCAAATTTTTCGACATATTCCCATAATCTAAGATTGTTTTCTATGCAATAATGTTTTATTTCTGTAAAATTTTTGTGTGGATAAACATTCTCTTTTTTTGCTAAATCGTTGCCATCTATAACGATTTTTCCGCCACCAACGCTGAAAACTCTCCAAAAATCTAGTTTTTCTCCTTTTTCGTCAAAAGCTGTGAGTTCCATTGTGTTTGGGTGTTTTAAATTTTCTTCTTTATCAGAAAAAATTACCGTACATTCTTTGTTTTGAAAAGCGTTTTTGATTGCTATATCAGTTAAATGTCCTTTGCCTGTTTTTGAAAGTGATGCTTTTAAAACCACCTCGAACTTTGTAGCATTTATATTTTTTTTAAGAAAAAGGCGAGATGCCTTGTCTGGCCCCATTGTGTGAGAGCTTGAAGGTCCTTTGCCAATTCTGTATAGTTCTTTTAACGATTCCATGATAATTCCTTTTAATGTTATTTTTTTATAGTATAGCACAAAAAGAACATAATAGCAAACGAAAAAGGAGCGAAAAAATCGCTCCTTTAAACATATAGCAACTTGAATATTATTAGCCCTTAACTAAGTGGCATAAATCCTGCCAAAAGCTCTAAAAATCCTCACTAATACGAAAGTATTAGCTGTGGTTTTTAAAACTTCTGACAAAATTTC
>JAWXUN010000045.1:0-10073 GCA_044426425.1 Clostridia bacterium
CACGTTTGATAGCTGTTGCGACACAGTCAAGCGGTAGGCGGTATCCAGTTTCGTTATTTATCGACATAAGGCTAACTAAAATTGTATCTTTTGTGACAGAGGTGTAGATATCTTTTTTTTCTATTTCGCCATTTTTGTTAGGTTTTAGATAGATAATTTCGTATCCTTTTTCTTCAAGATGTTTCATTGTGTTTAGCACAGATGGGTGTTCTATTGCCGAAGTGACAATTTTTTTACCATATCTTGTGTTTTGAGAAACAGCACCCAAAATGGCGATATTGTTGCTTTCTGTTCCGCCAGAGGTGAAAAAAATATTTCCATCTGTGGATACACTACTTAACATAATATCCCTTGAGTGTCTTAATTCTTTCTCTGCTGAAAATCCCAAACTGTGCATAGAAGAGGGGTTTCCGAAGCAGTTTTTCATCATATATAGAGCTTTTTCGCAAGCTGTATCACATACCACCGTGGTGGCACTGTTGTCAAGATAATGCATATAAATCCTCGTAAATTAGGCAAAAAACCTAAAAATCTAAAGTTTTTTTATTTATGTTTTTTAAATAGTGGTTTTATATGTTTTATTATACCATATCTAGTTAGATTTTGCAATTATTATGACAAATTTTTTCAAAATATTATCAAATTGTTAAGTGTTTATGAATATTTATCAATTTACATAAATTCCTCTTTATTTTTCTGAAGTAATGTGTTATTATATGAAATATATATATGTTAAATAGAAGGATTGAATTAATTTGAATCAGAGTAAAATAAGAAATTTTAGTATAATTGCACATATTGACCATGGAAAGTCTACTCTTGCAGACAGAATTTTGGAGCAGACTCAGTCTGTTGCACTTCGTGATATGGAAGAGCAATTGCTTGACAATATGGATTTAGAGCGTGAAAGAGGTATTACGATTAAGGCTCATGCTGTTTCGCTTGACTATAAGGCAGATGACGGCGAAGTGTATACATTTAATTTGATAGATACACCGGGTCACGTTGACTTTAACTATGAGGTTTCACGTTCTCTTGCTGCTTGTGAGGGTGCAGTTTTGGTTGTTGATGCATCTCAGGGAATAGAGGCACAAACTTTGGCGAACACTTATCTTGCAGTTGATGCAGGACTTGAGGTTGTTCCGATTTTAAATAAAATAGATTTGCCAAGTGCTGACCCAGAGAAAATTGCACACGAGATTGAAGATGTTATCGGTATACCAGCAATGGACGCACCGAGAGTTTCTGCAAAGACAGGACTAAACATCAAGGCTGTTTTAGAAAAAATAGTTCAGGAAGTTCCACCACCAGTTGGCGATGTAGACGCTCCGCTTCAAGCTCTAATTTTTGACTCTTACTATGACACGTACAGAGGTGTTATTGTTTATGTGAGAATAAAAGAGGGAATGGTTAAAGCTGGACAAACTATAAAAATGATGGCGACTGGCAGTGAGTTCAATGTTGTTGAATGTGGAATGCTTAGGGCTACAAGTCTTGAGCCTACTAGTGAGCTTATGGCTGGGCAAGTTGGATATATTGCAGCGTCTATCAAAAATGTTTCTGATGCACTTGTTGGTGACACTGTTACGCTAAAAGACAATCCAGCAGATGCACCATTGCCTGGTTATCGTGAAGTTCAGCCGATGGTTTTCTGTGGTGTTTATCCAGCAGACGGAGCACACTATTCTGACCTGAGGGACTCGCTAGAAAAATTAAAACTCAATGATGCTGCACTTAGTTTTGATGCAGAAACATCTATTGCTCTTGGTTTTGGTTTTCGCTGCGGATTTTTGGGACTTCTTCACATGGAGATTATCCAAGAAAGACTTGAGAGAGAATATAACCTTGACCTAATTACAACGGCACCATCGGTTGTGTATCATATAACAACAATGGACGGCACAAAGATATCTGTTGACAACCCGACAAACTATCCAGACCCTGCGACTATTTCGAGTGCAGAAGAGCCGATGACAAATTCGCATATTTATGCACCGAGTGAGTATGTTGGAAATATCATGGAACTCTGCCAAGATAGACGTGGCGTTTTTAAGGACATGAAATATATTGACACAGACCGTGTTGACATTCACTATGAATTGCCGCTTAATGAAATTATATATGACTTTTTTGATGCCCTAAAATCAAGAACAAGAGGTTATGCATCTTTTGACTATGAGTTGATGGGTTATGCTCAAAGCAAGCTAGTTAAACTTGATATTATGCTAAATGGCGACGTTGTTGATGCTTTGTCTTTTATTATACATCACGAAAAAGCTTATAGTAGGGGCAGAAAAATGTGTGAAAAGTTAAAAGACAAAATACCACGTCAGCTTTTTGAAGTTCCGATACAAGCTTGTATTGGTGGAAAAATTATCGCAAGGGAAACTGTTAAGGCGATGAGAAAAGATGTTCTTGCAAAATGCTATGGTGGCGATATCACAAGAAAGAAAAAGCTTTTAGAGAAGCAAAAAGAGGGTAAAAAACGTATGCGTCAGCTAGGTTCTGTAGAAGTTCCGCAAGAGGCGTTTATGTCAGTTCTTAAATTAGATGAGGAATAAAGGAAAGGGTAAAACGATGCAAGAAAAAACGATAATTAGAATTATTGTGTCTTTTGTGGCTGTCATAGTGTTGACGCTTACAGTGTCTGCGACCGTTCAAATTTCGGATATTGCAGTGCAAAAAGCAGCTATGGAATCACAAGGAGAAACAGATGGTCAAGACGGAACTTTGCAAACAGAAAGTGCTAATGCAAACCTAAGCTTGGGGCTTACTGATGTTAATTTTAATGATTTTGTTGTGACTGATGTTGTAGAGCCAACAGAAGAGCCAAGCGAAGATGTTACACCAACACCTTCTGTTTCTGTAACGGTAGTGCCAACAAGTAGTTCTACACCAGAGCCAACAGAAAGTCCTACGCCAACAGCCACTGCTACTGTGACTGTTTCTACACAACCGATAGTTACAGCAACACCAACTCCTACAGCTACAGTTTCGCCAACTGCTGCACCTAGCAACAGCGAAGTGTTTATTGCTTTGATTGAAACAGTGCTAAGTCAAATTTCTGAAAATCCTGAAAATGCATCTTCTATAATCACTGCGAACAGAAGCTCGATTAATACTTTGTTGACTAATGCAGCAGACGAGCTACAAGTGAGCATTGTTACAGCTTATTCAATGATTTTTGAGCTTATGGCAGAGCAACCAGATGTTACTGATGACTTGATTGATAGCATGGGCAATATCACTATGAAAATAGAAAATGACGATAGTGAAGAAATTCAAATTGCAAAAGCAAGTGCACTAAAATCACTTTTTGGAGCAATGGGTTCAAATGAAGACAGTATTGATGAATTGCTAGCTTTGTATTCCGAAAACCTCTTCGCTTTTAAAGAAGAGCTAAGCCTAGATGTTCAAGCGAGCATTGTGGCAAGTTATGCGGGAGTTTTTGATGGCATTAAAAACAACAATAATATCGAAGTGCTAAAAGCAGTTGCAGTAAACCCAGACGATAGTTCTGATGAAGTTGTTTTGACTTTTAATGAAAAAATTCTTCAAGTTATAACAGAACTAAATGCTGTTGCAACGGACATGGAAAGTGAAGAAATTTTGATTGCTCAAACACAAGTTTTGCAAAGTTTTTATACGGTTGTTTCGGCTACATCGACTGAAAATGACGAACTTTTGTCTTTCCTTGTTGATGATTTAGGATTTGTTGTTTTTGCAGATGTAACTTCTGTTGAAGTGCAAGCTGGAATGGCGGAAAGCTACACAAGCGTGTTCAGCGTTCTTGCAAAAGATGTGAGCCTAAAGACAGAACTTTTGAGAATGATTGAGGCACTAAACGTGGCTATTGTTGATATAGAGGACGAAGTTGTTCTGGCTGGAAAAGCAAAGGCACTACAAGGACTTTTTGCTAGTTACACAGCAGATACAGCGATTAACGATGAGCTATTAGCTTTATTTAAAGAAAAATTGGGTGCATTCCCAAGCACTTTAACTGAAAAAACGCAGTACTACATAGACATAAGTTATGAGGTTTTGGCAGATAATAAATATGCAAAAGAGGCAAAAGTTACGATATCTTCAGAACTGAATTTAGTTATATCTTGATAAAATATTGAAAAGGGGTTTATTATGAATTTTACTGAATTAAATTTGAAAAGAGAAAGTTGTAGAGCTTATATTGAAAAAGAAGTTGACAGAGAAATTTCTACTCAAATTATAAAAGAAGCACTAAACGCTCCATCAGCTTGCAACTCTCAACCATGGAAATTTGTTCTTTGTGACGGAGAAAAAGCAAACGATTTTACTAAGTTTATCAAACGTGAGGGAAGTAAAATAAATCAATGGACTGACCAAGTTCCTTGTTTTATCGTTCTTTGCGAAACAAAGGCACAGCTTATGGCTAGTCTTAATTGCAATTCTCAAAAATATGCTCAATACGATGCTGGGCTTGCGGCTGCGACAATTTGTTATTCAGCGAGAGATAAGGGTCTTGGCACTTGTATTATCGGTGTTTTTGATGAAGCTGGAATTAAAGAATATCTAAGCATTCCAGAAGATGTTAAGATTAGTCTTATCATAACTTTGGGTTATCCAAAACACGAAGAACCAAGAGCAAAAATGAGAAAAGATTTAGACGATGTTCTAAGCTACAATAATTGGTAATAATATATGCCAAGATTTTTTGTTAATGATATTATAGGCGATACATTTTTGCTTGATGGCGAAAATGGTCGCCATGCCTCACGCTCGCTGAGAATGAAAGTTGGCGAAAAACTGACTTTGTGCGATGGAAAAGGGACGGACTTTTTCTGCGAAATCACAGAGATTAACTCTGATGAAGTGAGTTTAAGAGTGAATGAAAAAAAAGAGAATACAGCGGAATGCCCAGTGAAAATCTATCTATATCAATGCCTACCAAAGGCAGATAAGATGGATTTGATTGTGCAAAAAGCCGTTGAACTGGGTGTATATAAGATAATTCCAGTTATTTCTTCTCGTTGTATCACAAGTTATAAGGGCAAAGAGGAGAAAAAAATTCAGCGTTTAAACAAAATTAGCCTTGAGGCTGCAAAGCAAAGTGGACGTGGAATTGTGCCAGAAGTGAGTTTTCCACAGTCAATTGTTGAAAGTGTTGAAAAGTCCTGTGGAAAAAGAATTTTATTTTATGAAAAAGGCGGAAAGTCTATATCAGAAATTCTTGAAACAGAGGAAAAAGAGATATCTGTTTTGATAGGTCCAGAGGGTGGGTTTTCTGAAGAAGAGGTTGAATTTGCTAGAAAAAATGGCTTTTTTATCGGAACACTTGGAAAGAGAATTGTGAGAACTGAAACAGCAGGGCTAATTGCAATGTCAGTTTTAACTTATGAGGTTGAAAACAAGTGGAAAACTTAAATATTTTAATAACTGGAGCGTCTGGGGCTATTGGCTCGGCTTTGGCAAAGACATTTGAAAGATATAATCTGATTTTGCAGTATAACAACAATAAACCAAGTTTTTTGTCTGAAAATGCAATTTGCGTACAAGCGGATTTGCGAGAAGAAACTCAAGTGAACAATTTGTTTGATAAGGCAGAAGAAAAGTTTGGTGCTGTTGATGTTGTTATCAACAATTGTGGAATTAGCGAATTTTCACTCTTGCAAGACCTGAGTCTTGAGCAGTGGAAAAATATGTTTGCTGTGAATGTGACTTCGGCTTTTTTGACATCTAAGAGGGCAATTCCTAATATGCTTAAAAATCAAAAAGGGTATATCATAAATATTTCTTCTATTTGGGGCGAGATTGGTGCATCTTGCGAAGTGCATTACAGTGCTTCAAAGGGGGCACTTATCACTTTTACAAAGGCACTTGCAAAAGAACTTGCACCAAGCGGAATTTTGGTGAATTGTGTTTCGCCAGGACTTATAGAAAGTTCTATGAATGCACATTTGAGCGAAGACGATATAAAAGAATTTGAGAGTGAAATTCCTCTCGGACGTTCAGGCAAGGGTGAAGAAGTTGCAAGCCTTGTGAAATATCTGATTGAAAGCGGAACATATATAACAGGGCAAAATTTGTCTGTTAACGGAGGATTAAGTTAAATATTTAATTAAGGAAAGGTTAGATTATGATACAAAATCCAATTTTAAAAGGTTTTAATCCAGACCCAAGTATTTTGAGAGTTGATAACTGCTATTACATTGCTGTTTCTTCTTTTGAGTGGTTTCCTGGTATTCCTATCTATCGTTCTTTTGATTTGAAAAATTGGGAACTTTTTACTCACGCAATAGTTAAAAATGAGCAAATTAATTTGATGGGTATGAGCAGTGCTTCTGCTGTTTGGGCACCGTCACTTACATATAATAAAAAAACACAAAAGTTCTACGTTGCTTTTTCTGTTGTCTATGGTTTTGATAACAACAATTTTGATGTAGATAATTTTTATGTCGAAAGCGACAAGATAGACGGAACATGGTCGAATGCTATCTATATAAACAGCACTGGTTTTGACCCTGCTTTTTTTCACGATACAGACAAAAAATCTTATGTTGTTTGTTTGGAGTGGGAGGCAAGAGAGGGTTATGAGCACCCTGGTTATGTAGTTTTGCAAGAGTACGATTTTGAAAAGCGTTCTCTTGTGGGAGAATACAAAAGAATTTCTAAAGGTGCGACTGACAGAGGTTGCACAGAGGGACCAAATATTTATAAAAAAGGCGAGTACTATTATCTTGTTACGGCTGAGGGCGGGACTGGATACGGACATTGCATTGCAATTTCTCGAGCAAAAAATATTTTTGGCGACTATGAGTCTTATGAAAATAATCCGATTATAACATCTCAACCAATAGATTTTTCTGAAAGAGGTGTGGGCGACTCTGCAAAATCTTGGCGATATTATCCACACAGCATTTTGCAAAAATCTGGGCATGGTAGTATTGTTGAAACTGACACAGGCGAAACATATATCGTTCATCTTTGCTCAAGACCTTTTGCCCCAGAACTTCGTTCGACTTTGGGACGAGAAACTTCTATTCAAAAATGTTATTGGACAAATGATGCTTGGATTAAACTTGACAGCGACAACAACATGGCGAAAATCGGAGTTGACCAGCCGAATTTGAGAGAATATGTTTTTGAGCAAGCTAATCAAAATAAGCTATATATAGAAGAAAACGGCGAAAAGGTTTTGCACAAATATTTCTATACTCTTCGTGAGGAGTTTAATAAAGATTGGATAAATTTTGATAAAAACGGAAATATTTTGATGAGGGCGAGAGGAACACTTTTCTCTAACTATCATCAAAGTATTATAGCAAGAAAAGCTACCGCTTTTAGTTATAGTGCTACTGTAAAAATAGACTTTGAGCCAGAGAACAATTTGCAAATGGCTGGACTTGTCAATTATTACAACAGCAAAGCTTTTTATTATCTAAGAGTTTATTACAGCGAAAGTTTGAAATCTAAGACTCTTGCTATAATGAAATCTGATAAGGGATTTAAGAAAGAATATTGCGACACGAGAATTAAAATTGAGAGTGGCAAAGAAATTTATCTTAAGTCTGTTGTTAAAGAAAGAGAGCTAAGATTTTATTATAGTTTTGACGGAGATAGTTTTGTGAGAATTGGTGATGTCTATGATTCTACAATTTTATCAGACGAATATGCAGGTGGTTTTACGGGTTCTTTTGTAGCTGTTACGGCAAGTGATAATTATACTAAGTCTAAAACTTGTAAAATTGAAAAATTTGTTATTGAAAATAACTAAATTTTCTATCTCGGAAACCTTTAAATATGTTTTATTTTTGGTTTTTGTTATAAAAGCTTGCAATTTTTTATTAACAGTGGTATTATTATCATTATAGGATTTAATGGAGGTTTGTGCAATGTTAGCAAGAAAAGCCAAGGCAAGCATATTGATTATAATAATATGTTTAACTGGAATTATGACTGTTTTTGCAGAAGAAACAATTACAAAACCTGTTATATCGGGTGATTTAAACTCTGATGACAAAATTGATGCTGTCGATTTGTACTATATGCAAAAGTATATTCTTGGATTCGATGTTGATATAAGTCTTTTAGCTATAGATATGGATAGTAATGGGACAGTTGATGCAGTTGATTTATATTATCTTCAAAAATATATATTAGGATTTTCTGTTGTCGTTGGAAAAACTGTTACGATTGAATTTAATTCGGACGGTGGAACTTCTGTTTCTAGTGCTGTTACAAGTATAGGCATGACTCTGGAAGAATTGCCAGAAGCAACACTTGAGGGTAAAAGTTTTGCTGGTTGGTATGATGGTGATGCTCTTATTACAACAGATACTGTATTTACCGAAGATATGACAGTAAAAGCAAAGTGGGAATAATGCTGTTTTAACAGCCAAAAATAAGGAGAATGGAAATGAACAACAAGTTTTCTAAAAAAATTATAGCAATTTTTGTGTCAATGATGATTGCGGTATCAAGCTTTAGTCTAGCTTATGCAACTGAGGATACAACTGAGCCTGCTGCTTCGCCGACTGCAACGGTTGCACCAACTGCCACGGTTGCACCAACTGCAACGGTGGATCCAACTGCAACACCTGTTTCAAACGGAAGCGTAGCACTTTCTGCCTCTTCTGTTTCTGCGACAACAGGTTCAACAGTTAGTGTGCCTGTAACAATTTCTGGTTCAGATATCATGACCTTAAGTTTTAGCCTTAGTTATGATAGCACAAAACTAGAATATGTTTCTTCTAGTGCAGGTTCTGGAACTTTTTCTAGTACTCAATTAAATGATACAGGTTCAGCTGTTACTTTTGTTTTTAGTTCTACAAGTGCTGTTACAGCAAGCGGAACAGTTGGAACTGTTACTTTTAAAATTTTAGCAGAGTCTGGTTCAACTGCTTCTTTGAGTATATCTGGAGCAACTGCTGCTCAAGATTATATAACTAATCCAAACGTAGATATCACAACTTCTGGTGCTACGGTTACTGTAAAAGAATGTGACCATGCAAACATGACATGGGAAACAACAACTGCGGCAACTTGCACAACAGACGGTGTTGAAACTGGAACTTGCCCAGATTGTGGCTATACAGAAACAAAGGCTATCACAGCATCGCACACATGGTCTACATCTAAAGAAGTTACAACAGCGGCTACTTGCACAACAAATGGCGAAAAAGCAACTGTTTGTACTGTTTGTGGTGAGGTCTTAGAGGGTTCTGAAGAAACTGTTGCTGCATCACACTCATGGAACTCTTCTTACACAACAATTACTTATGCTACTTGTACAACAAATGGCGAAAAAGTTATAAAATGCTCTGTTTGTGGTGAGACACAATCTGGTTCGTCAACTGTTATATATGCAGGACATTCTTATACTAAAAAAGTTATGAATGCGTCTACACTTAAATCAGAGGCAACTTCTGTAAGCAATGCGGTTTATTATTACACTTGTTCTGTTTGTGGCGATATTAGTACTTCAAAAACTTTTGAAAGTGAAAATTCGACTTCTACAGACATTGAATATGATGTTACAGATGGTAACGGAATTGCACTAAGATCAGATGAAGAAAACGACTATGTAATTTCTGTTGGTGCAGACTATAGCCTTTTTGAGGGACTAACTATCAATGAAAAACCTGTTGCAGATATCAACTATACAGTTGAACAAAATGAATCAAACGGAACTGATATTATTATCAGCTACGAATACATAAAGACTCTTGCAGAGGGTGAATATTCTGTTTTGGTCACTTTTGCAGACGGAACAGCAACAGCTGCCTTTACTATTAAAGAAGTAGTTGAGGTTTCTGAAGAAAGCTTTGAAGAGAGCAGTGACGATGTAGACGATGCTTTTGCTACTGATGATGAGAGTGAAACAGACCCAGAAGAAGCAACAGATATGATTTTTAACATTGTTTTGTTTACTTTGATTGGTGTTGCTGCGATTATAGTTATTGTTTTGGTTATCATAATTATTAAGAGAATAAAATCTAAAGATGATGATGATGGCGACGACGATGATTATGACGATGATGATGATTACGATGAAGATGATGATGAGTACGATGAAGATGATTAGTATGAAGAAGATT
>JAWXUN010000046.1:0-9974 GCA_044426425.1 Clostridia bacterium
TTTCTGCTCGCTATCGGTTATCTGATTATTGCGCTTGGTGTCAATGGCGTAGATGCAGGCACAAAGGTTAGTATGATGTATGATTGTATCGTAATTAACAAAGAAAGGTTCATTTATGAAAGATATATATTTAAAAAATCAGACTTTTCACAAGGTTTTGCAATTGTTTTGTTTTATTCTTGTACCAATATTTTTAATTTGCTTAGTGGCTTTTAATATAGCTAAAACATATTTGATAGAGCAAAATACTGATTTTTTGAGTTATAGGATAAAAAATTTATCTTTGGAACTTGAAAATAAATTAGAGGATATAGTAAACAATAATTCTCATTTGCTTAATGATAGCAGTATAATTGAGCTTGTGTATTCTTATGATTATATATCAGATTATGATAAGGTTGAGATAATTAATAATCTGACGGAACTGTTTGCGACTATTTCGCAATCGAATGATATTATAAAAAATTCTCGGATATTAATTCCTAAAATAGACAGAGTATATAATTCTAACTATTATGACATCGGAAATATGCAAATATTGAATGAAGTTGATTATGAATATATAAATGCGATACGTCAAGAAAATCAAAATCAGATTAATTATTATTACGACCCTATAACACAGGTTAATGTTATGTCGATAATGATGTCGCCTATTTCTTCTAATCCAGATTTTATAATTGAGTTTGTTCTTGATACTGAAGAAATAAAAGATTACTTAGAGTCGTATTTAGACGAGGGTGAATCTTATATATTAAGTTTTTCGAATGGATACACAATATCAAATATTAAAAATATAGCTGAACAAAATTACATTCTAACGCAAAATCTTGATACAGATATTTATACAAATGATTATTCTACGTATATTTCTAAGTCGTTTAAGTCAGAAGTTTTTAATTTTTCTTTTCTTGGTGTTTTGTCAACTCAATCACTCAACTTTTTTATAAATATGCTAAATTATATAACTATTGCGATAGTTTTGTTATGTGGGATAGCGATAGTTGCGTATACCTATGGTATTAGCAAGCATATCAGGCGACCACTTCAGAAACTTTCGGCTGCGTTTGAGCATATTAACGACCAAAAATACTATATACAACTTGAAAATGCTGAAAATCCTGATTTTGAATTTATTTATAACAAGTTTAATAAAATGGCTAGTAATCTAAATCAACTAATCACCAAAGATTATCATAACAAGATTTTAATTCAAAAATCAGAACTTAAACAATTGCAAGCACAGATTAATCCGCATTTTTTGTACAATAGTTTTTTTATTTTGCAAAGAATGATTGTTAGCGATGTTGACAAAGAAGCAAGGGACATGGCGAACAAACTGGCGAAGTATTTTAACTATATAACGAGAAACAGCAAGGATTCTGTTCCACTGAAATTTGAATATGAACACGCAAAAATTTATAGTGATATTCAAAGCATACGCTTTGAGGGGAGGATAGAATTTTTTATTGAAGAACTGCCAAAAGAGTTTGAGAACACGATTGTGCCAAGACAGATTTTGCAACCAATTTTAGAAAATGTTTTTAATCACGGACTAAAAAACAAAGAGAGCGATGGAGTTTTGAGAATGAGTTTTGAAAAGTTTGAAAAGACTTTTAATATTGTTATTGAGGATAACGGTGAGGATTTAGATGAATTTGAGCTTGAAAAAATTCAGGAAAAATTGAGGCTTTCTCAAGATCATTCAGAGGTTATGGAGATGTCTGGTATGCTTAATATCAATAAAAGATTAGTGCTTTTTTCAAACGAAAAAATTATAATGGAGCTGACTCGTTCGGAACTTGGGGGACTTAAAACAAGCTTGAGAGGATTTGAATATGTATAGAATATTACTGATAGATGATGAGAGAAATGTTGTAAATCATATTTCATCTCTTCTTGAAAATTCAACTTTATATCCATTTAATATATACAAGGCTTATTGTGCAAATGATGCCTTGGAGATATTAAAACATTCAAAAATAGATATTGCGGTTATTGATATAAATATGCCTGGAATGAACGGCTTGGAGCTTTCGGAAAGAATTCAGAATTGTTGGAAAAAAACTAAAATAATCTTTTTGACAGCTCATGATGAGTTTGAATATATTTATCGTGCTACATCTACAAAAACAGAAAAATTTATTCTGAAAATTGAAACTGATGAGCTTATATTAGAAGAAATTTATGACGTTGTAGAAGACATAAAAAAAGAAAATAATTCGGAGTTTGAGCTTGAGCAGTTGCACAGCAAGGAGGTTTTGATAGACTATTTTTTAAACCAATTGATTTTGAAAAATTTTATTTTTAACAAGGTTAATTTATCAGAAATTATAAATCAAAAATTTCCGTTGCAGATGAATAGACCTGTGCATATCATTAATATTTCGCTGAATTTTAATGATGACGAGCAATATAAATTGTTCCTTTACAATCATTCTTTGAGTGTTTTGACTATAATAAAACATTATTTTGCTGAAAAGTTTTTTTATGCGATTTTAGAAGAAGGGAACAGCTTGATATCTCTTTTTTTGCAATCAAAAACAGAGGATTTGGATATAAATGTTTTGAAACAAGTTTGTGATGATTTTTTGAATGCGTGTTATTCGGCATATCAAAACAATCCTGTTATTGTTATAAATCCTGAAAAAATATCTTGGGAAAAAATTGAAAGTAGCCTGAAAGATATAAACGAATTTTCTTATTTAGAAGTAAAAGAAACGCAGTACAAGGGCTATGTTGTTGAGTATAACAAAGAGAAATATTCTTCTTATAACAAAGAATATCTTAATGCAAATAAAAATCAAAACTTTGAAAAAAGCTATCAGAATTTAAAACGTTTTTTATATTCTTGTGATAAGTATAATTATGATATTGAGTTGAAATTATTAAAGGATATTTGTGTGAATAAAAAAGATATGACAAATTTGATTGCGATAAAAATTTATATTAATATTGCGATTATTCTGTTGGATTTTATCGAAAATAATTCGTATGAAGATTATCTTATAAATAAAATTAGCACTCGTCATCTACATGATTTTAACGAATTTTCTAATTGGAATGAGGCTTTTGATTATTTAAAAAATTTGTCGATATTAATTTTTGATATCAAGAGGAATAACGAAATTGATAGAAATACACTTATTGTTGAGAAAATATATGAATATATAAATGTTAATATTTCTGGGGATTTGTCACTTGCGAAAATTTCTAGCTATGTAAGTTATAACGACTCTTACGTGTCTAGACTTTTTAAGAAAATAACAGGTAATTCTCTTTCAGATTATATTTCTTTGGCTAGAATTGAAAGGGCAAAATTTCTTTTGAAAAATAGTCAGGACAGTATACAACAGATTGCCTATGCAACAGGATTTGATACATCGCAATATTTTTCTAATGTGTTTAAGCGTAAAACTGGTATTTCTCCAAGCGATTATAGGGGAAATGTTATTGTGTAAAAAAACAACCTACTGGATAAAAATTATTCAGTAGGTTGTCGTTTCTTTTAGTTGAATGTGTCGCATGAGCCTGGGTCGGCTATGGCGATGTAGGTTTTGCCTGTGTTGAGGTATAGGTCTAGGCCTGTTTCTGTGTATAGGATTATTCTGCCGTCGGCACTGTCTTTTGACCATGTGATTTGTTGAACTTTGCCGTTGCTGATGTAATAGCCTGTTTTGTTTTCACCTGTTACATCTATTTCTTTGACTCCTGAACCGTAGTTTGGCATGATGTCTACATCTGTTTCTAAAATCAATACGTTTTTAAAGGCTAGTTGTTCGCCGTTTGTTCCGTCGATTTGGTCTTCTCCGTTTTGTTTTTTATAATACAACTTGTCCTCTTCATTGTATGTGAACTCGCTATAATAGTTGCCAAAATCGATTGTGAAGTTTGTTGTTGAGGCACCAGCTGAATATTCGTATTCAGAGAAGTTGAAATATGTTGACTGTTGTGTTTCTATTAAATCAGTTCTGTAATCATTTTCTTCTAGGGCTTCTGCGAGCTGTGTGCCGTAGAACTCTGAAGTGTGCTCTAGGTTGTAGCCTTCGTCTAATCTTTCGCTATTTCTGCCGAATAAATCGTAAGTGTTATATGAACCATTGAGGTTATCGACGTCTAGCTCGTCTAGAGTGTTTGCGGCATAGGTTTGCTCCATGCCCCAGTGGACATATATTGCGTCAAAACCCTCTGAAAGCATTGGGTAATAGTAACGGCAACTTCTGATAGAGCAGAGGTCTGGGACTTGTGTGTAGTCGCCAAAAAGAGCCATGAACCTTGTGATGTTTCCTTCGACTGGAATTTCGAAAATTACGTCGGCGTAAGAAATGCCAAGTTGAGGGAATGATGTGGAAACATTGCTGACCATTACTGCGACTGGGCGTTTATCGACTGCTTCTTCTGTGAGTGTTAGTTCTCCTGTGAGCAAGTTTGTTAGTGATACATCAATTGTTGATTCTAACGTTGGTTCTGTAGTTGGCTCTGGTGTTGGTTCTGGCGTTGCGGTTGGCACTACTGCCACAAAGTTTGCGGATACGCCTGCATCTATTTCTGGTTCAGAAGAAAGGTTGAGGTTTCCACTAGATTTCATATAAACGAAAAACAACAAAGATAAAATGATGACTAAGAGCAATCCAGAAAAAATAAAAATTGAGAGAGGGATAGGTTTTTTCTTTTTGCTTGATTTTTTTGAATGTGATTTTTTCTTTTTATCACTTGGCTCGTTTGGAGGGTTGTCATCTGGCAAAGTGGGAATTTCATCTTGAATTATTTCTTCGTCAGGCGGATTGTCGCCCTCGTTGTTGTCGTAGTATTCATTATAATCTTCTGTGAATTCGTTGCTGATATAAGCTTGTTCTTCACTTTCTGGATATTCTTCGTCATTAGAATAATATTCTTCTGGGGTGACAAATTCATTTTCTTCGTAAGTTTCTTCTTCTTCTTGGTGAGTTACGTTTTCTTCAAAAACTTCTTCTTCGTAGCTTGTGTCTATGATTTCTTCTTCATTTGGGTTAGTTGTTTCTGGAACTGTGTCAGGGCTTTGAGGCTCGTTTTTTTCAGTGTTTTCACCGAGTAATCTCAAATAAAAGTCGTAGTCTATTTCTGGCTCGAATAAATCTTGGCTGTGATCTATGGGTTCTTTTTTTGGTTTAGAATTTTTGTTTTTATTATATCGGCTCATAGCTCGTTCCTTTCAGCATTTAAGGGACTAAAACGTCTTTTTTAGGGGTATTTTGTTTTTAGTACTCTCACTTTAGTATAACACAAGAATAAAATTATTTCAATATAAAACAGTAATATTAAATTATTATTAATATTATCATCACTAATTATTCAATTTCGAAAAGTTTAAATGCATTTTTGAAATAAATTTTTTCTAAGGTATCGGCTGAAAGAGATGAAGAGTCGATAATTTTTCTTTCTGTTTCTGCGGTGCTCCATGGCGAGTCTGTTCCAAAGAGGATTTTGTCGCATCCGTGGGCTAAGACAATTTTCTCGAAAGTTTTTACATCTAAAAACTCTGAAATAAAGGCGGTGTCTAAATACACGTTTTCTGTGCCAACTAAGTGCTCTAAAACGTCATCACTTAGTTGCATAGCACCCATGTGAGCGGCTATTATCGTAAGACTCGGAAAGTGCGTGGCTACTTGTTTTATAGCCTGTGGCGTTGAGTGGGTGACTTTTGGCGAATATGGGTCAACGCCTGCGTGAAAAGCTATCATAAGACCGAGCTTTTGGCAAGCTTCGTAAATTGGGTAAACATTTTTGTCTTCAACAAAAAACTCTTGATAATCAGGATGAAGTTTTATGCCTTTTAGGCCGTTTTCTTTGATTTTTTCAAGCTCATAAAATTTGTTTGGTGACTCTGGATGTACTGACCCAAAGTTTATTATATTCTCGCTTTGACAGGATATAGCGAAGTTGTTTACGGAACTCTCTTGCTTTGGATTTGTTGCGATATGAAGAGCAAGGGCGTGAGTTATAGCGGATTTTTTGTTTTGTGCCAAAGTAGACTCGAGCGTTTCATCTCGGAAATATGGGCTATTTGCAATAGCTGAAAGTTTTGGCAAAACTTTTCCTTTTAGTTTGTCTGGGAAAAAGTGAATATGTGAGTCGAACAACATTGATAACTCTCCTTTTAACAAAAATAAACACTAGCATTTTTATTATATTTGTAATTATATATTTTTTTAGATACACAAATTATAACATATTTTTTTGACTTCGTAAATAGAAAAATTTATATTAAAAAAAAGAAAAATAAACATTTGTGAAAAGTGGAAAAAATTGTTTTTTTATTTGACATTGCTATTTTATTTAGTTATAATAGCTACAAGAGTAATCACTTGCAATAGGGCTTGGTTTGCTCTGTTTTGAAAATAATTTATTTTATTTTGGGAGGAAGTATTATGGATTTTAGCAAACGCTTAAAGCCAGTGGCTAAACACTCGATTTTTGACTTGCCAAACGGAGAATACATAGTTTGGTGTGGTGCAATCACAAAAGCAGACGATGGTTTGTTTTACTTGTATTTTTCATTTTGGCCAAAACACACAACTGGTTCTGGTTGGTTGACACATTCACAAATTGGTTACGCAACATCAGAAAGTCCAACAGGGCCTTTTACTTATGGAGGAATTGCCTTGGCTGGTGCTGGTGGTGCTGAGTGGGATCGTGATTGTGTGCACAACCCTGCTATCCTTAAGCTTGATGGTGTTTATTATCTATACTATATGGGCAACTATGGAGATGGTGAGTATTGGAATCACCGTAATCACCAACGTATCGGAGTAGCTTATTCTGATAATCCTAAAGGACCGTTCAAACGCTTTGACAAGCCTGTTATAGATGTTACTGATGGTTCGTTTGATGGTTTGATGACTAGCAATCCAACTGTTTGTGTTGGACCTGATAAAAAGATTTATATGATGTATAAGGCTGTTTCGCAAGATGGAGAAATGCCAAAAGGCGGAGATGTTATCTGTGGCATGGCAGTGGCGGAGCATCCTTTGGGCGAGTTTGTCAAACGCAACGAACCTATACTTCAAAACCCTGAGTATTCTTGGTCGGTAGAAGACCCATTTTTGTGGTATGAGGACGGTCGTTTTTATGCTATTGCCAAGGATTTTAATGGTACTTTTACAAATTCAGACCCTGGAACAGTAGCTCTGTTTGAGTCTGAAGATGGTTTTGATTGGCACTTGTGTGAAGAACATCCACTTGCGTGTAAAAAAGAAATTTTGTGGGAAGATGGTAGCGTTTTAAAACTAAACAAAATGGAGCGTCCACAAATGTGGTTGGACGAAACAGGTAAACCGTCTGTTCTTAGTTGTGCGTGTCAATATTTTGACAATGGTGAAGAGCTTACTTTTAACGTGCAATTTGCAGTGGAATGATGTGAGGTTAAAAAATGATTCATAAACAAGAGATAACAGGTTTTAAAACAATTTTTCATGAGGTTGATTTTTGCGTTGTTGGTGGAGGATTGGCAGGCATGACAGCGGCAATTTCTGCGGCTAGACACAATGCAAAAGTTTTGATTATGCAGGACAGACCTATGTTTGGTGGAAATGCCTCTAGCGAAATTCGTATGTGGGTGCGTGGTGCACATGAAGAAAATAATCGTGAAACTGGAATACTTGCCGAAATTGAGCAAGAAAATATTTATCGCAATTCTTCTATGAACTACTCGGTTTGGGATAGCGTTCTTTATCAAAAAGTTATGGAAGAAGAAAATATCACAATTTTGCTTAACTGCTCATGTTGTGATGCACAAATGAACGAAAATCGCATTATATCGGTGAAAGGTTGGCAAACAACTACACAAATTTGGCATGAAGTTAAGGCTACTATTTTTGCCGATTGTTCTGGTGATAGCGTGTTAGTACCGCTGACTGGTGCGGAATATCGTATGGGACGAGAATCTTGCAAAGAATTTGACGAAGATATTGCACCAAAGATAAGCGACGATTGCACTATGGGAATGTCTTGCCTTTTTCAAGCTCGTGAAACAAATCATGCTGTGGAATTTGTTCCTCCAAGATGGGCACCTAAGTATACAAGAGAAGATTTTACGAACAAGATTGGATTTTGTGACAGAGATAAGGAGGACAAGGATATTCGCTCAGCGTGGCGTAGGTGCAACTACTGGTGGATGGAACTTGGCGGTGTTTATAACAGCATAGACGACACAGAAATGCTAAGAGATGAATTGTTAAAAGTTGCTTATGGCACTTGGGATTTCTTTAAAAACAGTGGCGAGATGGATGCGGATAACTGGGAGCTAGATTGGGTTGGTATTCTTCCGGGTAAACGTGAAAGTAGACGTTATGTTGGTGGATATATCCTTACGCAAAATGATGTACGTGCGGAGGGAAAATTTGACGATTTAGTTGCTTATGGCGGTTGGTCGATGGACGACCACAACCCAAAAGGCTTTGCGAGTATCGAAAATCCTACGACTTTTCACCCTGCTCCTTCTCCTTATGGAATTCCTTATCGTTGTTTATATTCAAAAAATATAGAGAACCTTGTGTTTGCTGGACGTAATATAAGTGCCACACATTCAGCACTATCATCGTGTAGGGTTATGGCGACTTGTGCGATTATAGGTCAAGCAGTGGGCACAGCTGTGGCGATAGCTTTGGAAAACAAATTATTGCCTTGTGATTTATATCCTACGAAAATTGAAGAACTAAAACAAATGTTGATGGACGATGATTGTTACTTGCCGTTTAATGTTCGTGCTATACCAAAGATTACGAAAGAGGCGACACTCACTGTTAGCAGTGGCGATGCGGATAAATTGCTTGACGGAATTGAAAGGCCAAGTTCTGATGGTGACCACGCTTGGGAAGGTAACTGTGATGATGAAATTGTTATTAGTTTTAAAGAAGTAACAAAACTTTCGCAAATGCGTTTGGTTTTTGACAATGATATCAATCGTGATACATGGAGCGAAGAGCCTTGGTTCTTGAGAGCGTTTTCTATTAGATGTAATTATTTTTTGGACGACAAGCCAGTGTCTATGTTTCCTACTTTGATTAAGGGCTACGAGGTTTATGGTAAGCAAGACGGCGAGTGGAAACTGTTGAGCAGCGAAAAAAATAATTATCAACGATTAGTGAAAATAAATATTGACGGTGATTTTACAGATATAAAATTTATCCCTAAAACAACATGGGGTGGAAGTTCTGCAAGAATATATGCTTTAGATGTTGTTTGAAAAAAATGATTTAAAATTTGGCAAAACTAATGCCTGTCGATTTTGACAGGCATTAGTTATTTTTTATATAATTGAAAAAACCAAGTCTATTGACTTGGTTTCTTCTTGGTGATCCATCGGAGATTCGAACTCCGGACACCCTGATTAAAAGTCAGGTGCTCTGCCAGCTGAGCTAATGAATCACTTATTCCTTTTTTGTTGCTGTGTTTTAGCGACTTATATATAATATCACATAAAACTTGATTTGTCAACACTTTTTTTAATTTTTTTTTAAAAAGTTATTTTTTTAAATTTGCTAGAAATTCAAAAGGGCAAGAGGGGAAAAAACAATGTGAAAAATGTTGAGTTCACACTGTTTTTTTGCTGTATTTGGTTTATTTGCCGATAATTGTGATTAGTCCGTCATCGTCAATTTCAATTTTATCTTTCAATTTTGCGTTTTCTGGCATCTCTTTTACGTCTATTGCGAAAAATTTTTTCTCTTTGTCCTCGCAAATATAATATTTTCCGTCTAGTCTTTTAATTGTAAGTTGTTTCATAAGTTTTCTCCTTTGTTGATATTGTCATTTTTGAGTCTGCATTTGTTGCGATAATGATGTTGTCGTCATTATAAGTTTGATAAAATTCTAAGCCGAATTCGTTTAGCAAATTAATTGCATAATACGAGGGCAAAAAGCTGGCATAAGCACCTGTTGAAATAACAGTTAAATTTGGCTTAGTGGCATTTAAAAATTCTTCGTTCACGCCGTTT
>JAWXUN010000047.1:0-9966 GCA_044426425.1 Clostridia bacterium
CCACCAATTCCGATAAGAAAATCACCGCCACTTTCTTTATAAACTGTGACGCCCTCATCAATCATTGTGTCTGTTGGTTCGCCTGTGATACCGTCAAAAATAGTATAAGTAACACCAGCTTGCTCAAGAGTGTTTATCAAAATTTTGAAAAAGTGTAGTTTTACAACGTGTTTACCAGTGACGATAAATGCTTTTTTTCCAGAATTTTTGAAAATCTCAACAGAGTTTTCGAGAGCGTTTTCGCCAGTGATGATTTTTTTTGGCATAGTAAATTCTCTGCTCATATATTTTTACCTTTCATTTAATCGAGTGTTATTTTTTGCAAGGTCTAAGGGATAGAAAAATCCATCCCTTTATAAATATTGATTATTCTTTGTCTGCTTTCAAAACTGCTCCTAGCATGACTGATGCACCTGATGTGCAGTGTGAAACTTCTGAAAATTCTGGTTCGCAGTGAGAAAGTCCGTCTTTTGATCTAACAAAAATCATTGTTGTTGGCATCATGTATGCAGCGAATTGTGCGTCGTGTCCTGCTCCAGAATGAATGTATTGGTGCTTTACTCCGAGTTCTTCTGCACTTGTTTTTACATAAGAAACTAGTTTTTTGTCCCAATAAACTGTATCTCTGTTCCATGCTCTTGTTACTTCGCAAGTACAACCTGACCATGTTTTTTCAGCACAAGATTTGACAATTGCCAAAACTTTTTCCAAAACCTTTGGGTCTTCGTGTCTTGAGTCGAAAGAGAAGTCAACAAAGTCAGGCACACAAGTGTGAACGCATGGGTGACAGATGATTTCGCCTGTTGTATAAACTAAATCGCTGTAACCGAGTTTGTCAATTTCTTCGTGCAAATAACAGATAGCCTGTGAAGATGCGTATAGTGCATCTTGTCTTTTTGGCATTGGAAAAGTGCCTGCATGGGTTGTTTGACCATAGAATTTTAGTCTGTAATTAAACATTCCCAAAACACAGTCAACAACACCGATTTCGTTATCTGCATCTTCTAAAATTGGACCTTGTTCGATATGTGTTTCAAACATATATTTGTATTTGTCAGTAGAAAGTCTGTTAGCTTTGTCGCCTTTAAATCCAGATTTTTCGAGAGCGTCTGCAAAACTTGTTGTTTTGTCGAGAATGCTTTTTGATTTCATCATGTTTTCAAAAACAAAGCCACCTTTTACATCCTCTGGCAAATAATCGTAGCATACAATGCCTGAGCACATCATCGCTGGTGGATATAGAGAGCCTTCTTCGTTAGTCCAAATCATAGCGGTTAGTGGATGTTTATGTGTGATGTTTTCTGCAACAACAGTTTCGAGAACTTCCATTGCACTTAGGACTCCCAAAATTCCGTCGTAGTTACCACCGTTTTTAACAGAATCGCAGTGTGATGCCATGACAATTCTTTTTGCGTCTTTGTCTGTGCCCTCTATGGTTGCGTAGACATTTGCCACGTCGTCTGTTTCGATAGTCGCACCGATTGCTGTCATGCGTTTTATGAATTCGTTTCTAGCTTGAATAGCCTCTGGGGATAGGGAATACCTTGTGATACCACCATGTCCTGCATCGCCAAATTTGCTAAAAGTTGTGATTTTATCTTCCATTCTGCTTTCGCTACATTTATACATAATATACCTCTTTCACTTATCATTAATAAAAATCAGAGTATTTCTGGTTTTCTGCATTCTTCGAGGATTTGTTTTACATAGTCTTTTTCCATGCTATAAATTGGGCTTTCTGTGCCGTCTTTATCCTCGAAAACAACTGTGAATTTATCGTCCCAATCACTGATTGTGATTTTTACTGTATTGTTATAACCTGTTTTTTGGAACAAGGTTTGTTTGCATTTTACAAATCCATAAAGCTCGTAGTCCCATGGTGTTTTGAAAGAAAGAGTTTTTGCAAACGGCTTTTTAAGGTCGATTATTACAGGAATTTCTGAAATTCCACCTGGGATTTTTTTGTGTTCTTCTTTGATTAGTCTAAAATCTTTTGACGGAAACAAGTCTAATAAATCAGAATTTTGGATATTGTCGTAATGTTTTTTCATAAATTCACCCCATTAAATCATTTTGTCAACTTCTGCTAGAACCTCGTCAACTTTTACCATTTCTTCACGTACTTGCTCCTCTGTTATAATTAGTGGAGGGCAAATTAAAATCATGTTTTCGTGTGTATATGTCATAAAGCCTTTTGCTTTAAGCATTCCGTTGATTTTGCCCATTGTGCCATCTGGGTCTTTGCCATAAGGAACAAGAGCCTCTTTTGTGCCTTTGTCTTTGACAAGTTCAATTGCACTGAACAAACCGATATATCTAACGTCGCCAACTGATGCGTGTTTCTCTTTTAAATCCTCAAGAATTTCTCCGAGAACTTTTCCGGATTTATTAACATTGTCGATGATGTTGTTATCTTGGTAGAATTTTAGGCAAGCGATACCAGCTGCACAAGCAAGTGGGTGACCTGAATATGTAAGACCGCAAGAAAGCATATTGTCGTCAAAATACTCAGCAATTGCACGGCTTACGCAAACACCGCCGAGTTGAACATAACCACAAGTTACACCTTTTGCAAAGCTAACGATATCTGGTTTGATGTCAAAATTTTGGAAACCAAACATTTTTCCTGTTCTACCAAAACCAGCCATAACTTCGTCACAAATCATCATAATTCCGAACTCGTCACAAATTGCACGAACACCTTCCATATATCCTTTTGGTGGAATAATAATTCCGTTTGAACCTGTGATTGTTTCTAAAACGATAGCTGCAACATTGTTTGCACCCTCGTATATTACTTGTTCTCTTAGTTTTGTAACATAGTATTGAGCTGCTTGCTCTTCACTTTGGAAAGGAATTTGCTCTCTGTATAAATATGGGTCGAAGAATTTTACGAATCCAGACATTGCTGGTTGAAGTGTGTATCCTCTTGGTTCGCCTGTTAGGTTACCTGCACCATAAGTTGAGCCGTGGTAGCTTCTGTATCTTGAGAAAACTTTGTGTCTACCTGTGAACATTCTTGCCATTTTGATTGCGTTTTCGTTAGCATCTGCACCGCCGTTTGTAAAGAAAACTTTTGCCATGTTATCAGGCATTAGCTCTACGATTGCTTTTGCAAGTTCTCCACGAACATCACTGCCGTAGCTAGGTCCGATAAAGCAATATGTGTCAGCTTGTTTTTTGATAGCCTCTACGATTTCTTTGTTTGCGTGTCCTACGTTTAGGTTAACAAGTTGTGACGACATATCTGTGTAGCGGTTGCCGTCTGTGTCCCACATATAAATTCCTTCTGCTTTTTCGATGACGAGTGGGTTTAGACCTCTTTGTTTTGACCATGATTGAAGATTATACTTTGAGTGATTTTCTTTTACGATGTTCTTATCCATTTTTAATTTCTCCTTAATTAATTATATCTAAAATAGTGAATGCTAGCATTAAATCCATAATTGTTTTATAGCTAAAATCTTTTTTTAGTATTTCTTTTATTTTTTTCATCTTATAATTTATGGTGTTGCGATGAACGCCCGCTGTTTCTGCCATTTCGTTAACAGCTCCGTTGCACTCGCAATATTTTTTTAGGGTTTGGCAAAAATCTGTGCCATGCTCTTTGTCGTGCTTGATTAAATCTCCGATAGTTTCTACACAGTAGCTTTTAAGTAGCTCTCTTTTTTTGACATCTAAGAGAATTTTATACACACCGAGGTCTTGATACTTGGTGCATAATTTGTTGTTTTGCTCTGAAATAGTCAGAGAGGACTCTGCTTGTGCATAGATATCGTGTAGCTTTAGATAATTTTTTACAACATCAGACAAGCCAATATGTGCTTTTGTGTTAGCCTTGTCGCTTATCAGTTTTTCTATTTTGTCAACAAGTGTTTCTAGCGTGAGATTGTTAGTGTTTTGGTAAATTAACACAAGGTTTTTCTTCCAAATAAACATTGCTTTTGGGTGAGAATTTAAACGCAATATTTTTATCAACTCACTTTCGTTTTCAGAAAAAAACTTTGACGTGACTGTTCTGTTTTCTTCTTTGAACTTAAGCAAGGCGACTGCATAGAATGAGTCTTTCGCAAAACCTGTTCGCTCTAGCGTTGTTGCGTAGCCATCTTCGTCAGACGGTTCGAGTATCAAGTTTTTGAAAGCTTCGGTTAGGCTTTGTTCGGATTTTTCGTTGTTGATGATAATCCTACAAAACTCGTAACTTATATCAATAATTCTCGTTTTCCACGGAATTGTAAAAAGTGGGAAATTGTGTTGTTCGCAGTATACAATGACTTGTGGAGGAATTGTGCTTATGTATGGCCCTAAGTTTATGACAACACCAGAGGCGTTGTTTTTTTGCAGATTTGTGATAAAATGCAATAGCCAGTTCGATTGATAATTTGCTATGCCAGTTGTGAAAACTAGTTCGTTGCCATGGAGAAAATCGGGCACTTCTGTGTCCTCTACCATGTGAACCCAACGCACTGTGTTTTCCATTCCGCCTTTTCCAGCTAGTAGTTTTAAATCGTATTTACTTTCTGTATTTTTACATAATTTTAAAAGTGTTAAAGGCATTGCCTCACCCCTTTTTCATTCTTTTGCTTTGTGAGATTGCACCAACAGGACAAACTAACTTGCAAAGCAGACAGCCTACGCATTTTTGAGGATTGAGTTTTATTTTGCCGTCTTCGTCCAGCATTATAGCTTGATGTCCAGCGTCTTCGCATGATAGATAACAGCGGTTGCAGTTTCGGCATTTTGCTCTGTCGAACTTTGGATAAACAATTGATGTTCGGTCTAACTCGTCAGTAGAACAAAGATTTTCTAGTGCTGTACCGACCAAGTCCTCTAGCTTTTCTATATGGTTTTCATACATAAATTCTGAAAGACCACTTGTCAAATCTTCTATAATTCTATATCCATATTCCATGACAGAAGTTGTGATTTGTACATTAGCACAACCCAAAGTGATAAAATCAAGGGCATCATTGAAGTTCTCAATTCCACCCATTCCGCTTATTGGTTTTTTGTGCAGTTGACTACATTTTGCCATATCATGAATAAATCTAAGAGCAATTGGCTTTACAGAGCGACCAGAAAGTCCAGAAACAGCAGATTTTCCATTTACATTTGGCAAGCTCACCATGTTTTTGTGTTCAACTTCTGTTATGCTTTTGATAGTGTTAATCGCTGCCAAGCCCGTAGCACCAGAATTTATTGCGACAATCGCTGGTTTTTCCATGTTGCCGATATTCGGTGTCATTTTTGCAAGAATTGGCAAAGATGTTCCTTTTCTTGTTGCTTTAGTGTATTTTTCGACTAATTCTAAATTCTGACCAACGTCTGAACCTAAGCCATCTGCAGACATATGCGGGCAAGAAAAGTTGCACTCGATTATATCGACTCCAGCTTTTTCGGAGAGTCTTGCGAGTTCTGTCCATTCGTTTTCATTTTGTCCCATGATAGAAGAAACGATAACTTTGCTTGGAAAATCTTCTTTGAGTTTTCTGAGAATTTCCATGTCCTCTTCTACGGTATGACCTGAAATTTGCTCTAAATTTTTGAAACCTACAAATCGTCTGTTTTCGTCCTCTGTGCAGTCGAAACGAGGAGAAACCTCTTCTGGGTCGTAAAAACCAATTGTTTTAAAAACTATACCAGACCAACCCATCGACAGTGCTTTTGCACACATTTCATAAGAACTTGCGACAATTGAGGAGGATAGGAAAAATGGATTTTCGCATTTAACTCCGCAAAAATCAATAGACAAATCTTTTTTGTGAGTTTCTTTTTTTGTGAGCGTTAGGGCAAGTTCACGAATACGTATTGCTTTGTCATAATGCACACAAGCTTTTTCGCAAGGTGCATCACAATTTTCGCAAGTTTCTTTATTTATTATAGACGAAGCCACGTTTTCGTTTTTTAGTCTTAGTGAAAACAGTGCTTTTGCAGGGTCAAGAGATTTGACACAATTTTTTGTGCACGTAGCGTCGTAACAAGCCATGCATCTAGCTGATTCACTAGCAACGATTAAATTTTTATACATCTTTGTCCCTTTCTTTTTATGAGTTTTTAGTAACGAAATTCGCCATGCAAACTCCTCTTAAAAAAGGGGAGCTGTTATTTTAATGAGCATTTAACAAATTCGCCATAACCTTGTTCTCCGACAAATTCGCCATTATTATAGACTAGTTTTCCTCTTGAATAAGTTTTTACTGGATAGCCGTGAACTGTCACGCCCTCCCAAATTGTATGGTCACAATCTGAATGCATTTTATCGTTTGTGATTGTAAAATCTATGTCTTTGTCATAGATAACAATGTCTGCATCTTTTCCGATTGTTAGTGAGCCTTTGTTTTGGCAACCAAAAATTTTTGCTGGATTTGTACTGCAAAGCTCAACTGCTTTTTGGAAAGTGATTTTTCCGTTGTTTGCAGCGGATAGCATATATGGATACATATTTTCTACACCGGCACAACCGTTTGGAATTTTTGTAAAATTATTTCTGCCCCACTCTT
Source organism: Clostridia bacterium (assembly GCA_044426425.1). Taxonomy (GTDB): domain Bacteria; phylum Bacillota; class Clostridia; order Oscillospirales; family Acutalibacteraceae; genus SIG603. The sequence continues at coordinate 6,501 of JAWXUN010000047.1, forward strand.
TTTCATAAGATTGGAATGGACAGTGGTCTGTTGCCACTGTGTCGATGTCACCACGAGAGATAGCGTCCCAAAGTGCATCTTGACTTTCTTGTCCTTTGATTGGAGGAGAACAAACAAAATTAATTCCGTCTTCTCTTTTATATACATCAGATGTAAAAGCAAGATATTGTGGGCAAGTTTCTGCATAGATTTTATAGCCCTCGTCTTTTGCTTTTGTGACTGCTTCGACACCTTCTTTGTTTGCTAAATGAACTATATATAGCGAAGTTCCCACTGCTTTTGCAAGTGAAATCGCTCTTGCGTCTGCCTCGCCCTCTACAAATTCTGGACGTGACATATAGTGATACCATGCTGAGGTTTTTTCTTCTTCTAAATATTGTTTAGTGAGTGTGTTAACAAGTTCGTTGTTCTCTGCGTGAACAGCGATTAACGCACCACATTCTTTTCCTTTTTGTAAAACTTTGTAAAAAACTCCGTCTGTAACCCCAAAATCATATACCATGAAAACCTTGAAAGATGGAACACCAAAATTAACGCATTCCTCAATCGAATTTATAAGCCCGTCGCTTACATCTTTAACTGCAACGTGGAACGAATAGTCTACTGCGGCATTTCCACTGCAAAGTGCATCTCTTCTTTTAACTGAGTCTACCATGTTTTCGCCAAAATCTTGCAAGACAAAATCAAAAACAGTTGTAGTTCCGCCACAAGCGGCTGCTCTTGTTCCAGCAAAATAATCGTCTGATGAAATTGTACCGCCAAAAGGCATTGCTAGGTGAGTATGTGCATCTATTGCACCTGGAAGAACTAGTTTTCCTGTTGCGTCAACAACATTTTCGCAGTTTTCGCTGTCAATATTTTGTGCAATAGAAGCAATCTTTCCGTCTTTAACAGCGATATCTGCTTTGTACATTTCTGTTGCTGTACATATTGTACCATTTTTTATAATCATATCCATAAGATGAGCTCCTTTTTTTATGTATTGGGGACGGATTAACCGTCCCCTTTACGTTATTTAATTATTTTTTGTAAACTAAAACTAGACCTGAACTTTGGTATACTTGAGCAACTTCTAGTAAATCCATACCAGCTGAGTTAGCTGAGATTAAGTTAGAAACCCATGTTACACCAAAATCAACTGTGCCGTTGTAAACAGCTGTTGTTTCACCGATGTCACCACCACCTGAAACGATGTTAACTGTTAAACCAACTTCTTCGTAGTAACCAAGAGCTTCTGCAACATAGTAGCCCATGAATTGTGCTTGTGGTAACCATTTTAGTTGGATAGAAACTTCTGTTTTCTCTAGTTCGCCAATTTCTGATGTTAAGAATGATGAGTCGTACAAATCTGATGTTGTCATTTCTGCAAGAGCGTCAACTGCTGTTGAGTCATCAAATGTTAGGTATTGTTGAGCAAGTTCAAGAGTTTGAGCCATTGCATCTTCGTCGATATAGCCATAGTCGCTAACAGTAGCACCAGTTGTATCTGTTGTTACAAGTTTTGCAACTTCTTCTGCCATGTATAATTGGTGTTCAGAAGAAACTGATGAGCCAGCGTTGTAAACTATTTCAGCTGCTTCTTCTGGGTTTGCACAAGCATATTCCCAACCTTTTAGAGATGCTTGAACAAAAGCTGCAACTGTGTTTGGATTTTCTTCTGCAAATTCTGCTGTACAGAAAATGTTATCCTCGAGCATTGCAACGCCCTCTTCGTTCATTGTGATATAATCAACTGTATCGCCGTAGCCATAACCACCGTCGTAGTCATTGATAACAAGACCAAGCTCGTTGTATGTCATAGCTGATGCTAGAGTGATTGAGTCGTTGTCAAAAGCGTCCATGTCAAAGTTTTGTGACAAGAATGTTAGTGGCAATTCGTATTTAGCAAGTAGAGCAAGGATTTCGTACTCATTACCAAGACCCCAGTTACCAATTGTGCCTTCTTCAGATGCTATGATAATTCTCTCTTCGTTTGTAAGTTCAGCTACTTCTTCTGATGATTCTTCCTCTGATGTGTCTACTGTTGAACTTTCTTCTGATGAAGTTGAGCTTTCTGTACTAGCTGAAGGTGTTACTTCTCCTGTACAAGCTGTAAAACTTGCTGTAATCATGCAAGCTGCGAGTAATAATGCGATTTTTTTGTTTTTCATGATTTTCTTTCCTTTCACTTCGCTGTTTTATTGCAATTTATAATCAACATACTTTTTGTATGAGATTAGCATTTAATTTTTTCTCTTTTTAAGGCAAATGTTCTCTAGTATTATTAAAATAGCAAACATTATAATACCGATTAAGCAAGCTACGAATATATAAGCCCAAGCTGATGCATATTGTGCGATTAGAATATTCTCACGAATTTGTCGTCCGACTCCTGTGATATACTCTGCAAAATATTCAGAAACCAAGGTTGTGATAACACTTGCTGGAACGCTTACTCTAAGAGCGATAAAGATATATGGTATGCTGTTTGGAAATCTAAGTTTGAAAAAAACTTTGAGCTTTCCGCAAGCATAAGATTTCATTAAATCTTCTGAAAAAGGTTTTAGCTCGTTCAGTCCTCTGTATGCATTGACACTCATAGCTGCGGTGCACATAACCGTTACAACAATGATTTTTGCAATCATACTTCTAACAGCAGCATCTGGGCTTATGTCTGTTGTCCAGTTAGCGACAACAGGAGCAAGAGCAACAATTGGTATTGCGTTAAAAGCTGAAACAACTGTTAAACCGCCAACGCCATAAGTTTTGAAGAATGTTGCTATCATAGCGATGAGATATCCCAAAAGTGAACCGAGGATAAGACCAGGGATTGCAACACTGACTGTTGACATTGCGTTGAGCCACATTTTGTCTGAATTGTCTGTGATGATTTGAATGATACGGCTTGGGATTGGCAAGATAAATGAATCTGTATTGACTATTTTATGTAGAATTTCTGTTTCCCAAAGAATGATAATTAAAACACCAAAAACCAAAGGATAAATAAACCCGTTAATTTTATTCCATGTGAAATTTTTAAAAATTTTCATTCTTTCACCTTCTTCTTTTTAGATTTTCTGTGTGTTCCAGAAACTCTTTGTTGTATAACTCCGATAAGATAAAAACTCATAATTCCGATAAATGCACTAAAGAAAACTATTTGCCAGAAAACAAACCTTGTCATAGCACCTTTGAGTGATTGTGACATCAAGCAACCAAGACCGACGTCGCCTTGAAGTGTATCAACAAGGATTGATGCAGTGATTGCCATTGGTGCAGAGATTTTTAGACCTGTAAAAAAGTATGGCAAGCAAGCTGGGATAAGTGTTTTTGTGTATAATTGAAATTTGTTAGCTGCGTAAGAATACATTAGCTCGTGCTTTTCTTTTTGAACTGCCTGAAAACCTGCGAGTGTGTTTGTAGCAACAGGATAGAATGTTAAGATTGCTGCGATTGTAATTCGGCTTGTGCCGATGTCGCCTGTGAT